>JAOUOA010000006.1 GCA_029880625.1 Spirochaetia bacterium | reverse complement strand
TTTCGTCTTAGTTCAATCAAAGTGATTTCTCCCGGTCTTCCCATCCTCTGAGGAGGTCCCCAGTATCCAGTTGCTGTGTTCACATAAATTTGGGTATTGCCGTGTTTATGCAGTCCCGATACATATGGATGAAAAAATTCCACAAGGTAATTGTAGGGAAAATACTGCCCGCCATGCGTATGGCCGGAAAGCTGAAGATCATATCCCATAGAAGAAGCCCCAAAAATGCTTTTCGGCTGATGGGCAAGAAGAACCTTGTAGGCATGATCAGGAATATTTCGCAAGGCCGCAAGTGGATTTGTCGCATGACCCTTAAGTTTATGACCTTCGCGGATATCGGTAACTCCGGAAACAGAAAGAGCGCTTTTTCCTTTGTTCAATACAATGCCTTCGTTGATCAAAGGCTTTACACCCATTCCGCGAAATGCATCCATCCATGCATCAACGCCTGAATAATATTCATGATTTCCTGTACAGAGATATATACCGGAAGAGGTTTTAAGATCCGCAATGGGATCCATATCCTTTGACAGATATTTGACGCTGCCATCTACCATATCGCCTGTAAGAACGGCAATATCCGCATTCAGGCTACCGGCAATTTTCACGCATTCTTCAACATAATCGAATTTGATGGAGGGCCCCACATGGAGGTCGCTGATCTGAACGATCTTGAAACCTTCAAATTCTACCGGCAGATTTTTGGAGTGAACGGTTACTTTTTTTACTTCCGGGGGCTGAAGAGCGTTAAACAGCCCATATCCGGTAAGAGTTGTGGTGAATCCTACAAGCGAAGCCGTTCCCGCATTTGCAAGAAAAGATTTTCTGTTCATCAGAGTTTCTGTATAATCATCTGAATTCTTATCAGAGTTTGATGAAGAATTTATTTTCGCATATTTTGAGAAAATGTTTTGAACAGTGCGGATCAGAATTAAAATTCCGTCACGGAAAAGTACAAGGGGAAATAAAATTGAAAAAAGCCCGAACTGCAGAAAGACAATCCGGATGAGAGCATCCATCCAGGGAGCCTCGGGTCTGAAAATCCAGAAGATAAAAGGAGTAAAACAGAATACAAGTAAAAAGATCAGGATACTCCATAGGATTTTTTTTGTTTTTATTGAAATTGCGAGAGGACGGATCAGGCGCATCCCGGTATAAATATACATGGTGCACAGAATCAGGGATGCCGATAGAAAAAAAATCATACGAAGAAGGTCCAGTTTCATTAAGTACAATAAAACTCTCCGGCAGCGATTCCGCCAGCTATTTTTTATTTGTAAAGAAAGAGCGCTTTGTCAGCCGATCCGATCAGACATTTACAGCTTCAAACCGTCAAACTTTGTATAGGTATCTCCGAAAATTCTTTCTCTGATCCCGTCTCGATGGAGAAATTCATGGGGAAATCCCAGGTCTATTTTACTGGCTTCTTCAAGTTCACTCATATCGATGACGCTGAGTTCATGCTGCAGATAGCCCAGATTTTCTTTTAGCTGACTTTCTGTTTTAGCGCCTACGATGGGAAGGACTCCTTTCTGGCGTACCCAGGCCAGAGCAATCTGAGACATGGGAAGATTTTTTCTTTCTGAAATATCTCTGAGTTTCTGTATGATTTCCTGTTTTCGTTTATCCAGAAAACCGCCCTGATCAGGAGAGTAGCGTTTGCTGTTGTCGGCGGATATCAGTTTTCCGTCTTTCAATGAGTATTTCCCGGTTAAAATTCCGTAGTTGAGGGGAGCCCATGAAGTTACTGCAATGTTGAATTCACGGGCCATTTCAGTAAATTCTCTTTCAATGGTCCGCTCAAGAAGATTGTATTTCAGCTGCAGGGCAGTAAACTGAGTCCAGCCGCGAAGTTCTGCAAATGTATTGCTTCTTGCAATGATCCAGGCAGGCGTATCTGATGCGCCAATATGAAGAATTTTGCCGGATCGGATCAGATCGTCAAGGGCGCGCATCACTTCTTCAGCAGGAGTTGTATAGTCCCACATATGGAGCCAGTACAGATCAATATAATCTGTTTTCAATCTGCGAAGGCTTTCTTCAACAGAGAGAACCATATTTTTTCTGTGATTTCCGCCGGCATTGGGATCTTGATCATTCATGTTCATTGTATATTTTGTTGCCAGTACAATTTGATTCCGGAGTCCTTTCATGAAATCTCCGAGGAACATTTCGCTTGTTCCTTCATTGTACTTATTTGCCGTATCGATAAAATTGCCGCCCGAATCCAGAAATAAATTGAAAACCTTTCTACTCTCGGTTTGATCTACACCAAGTCCCCATTCTTCACCGAAAGTCATAGCGCCCAGACACATTTCCGATACGCGCATTCCGCTTCTTCCCAGAATTTGATATTTCATGTTTTACCTTCCTTGATTTATTGGAGATGATTTGAATGAAGATATTTTTGCCTGAATCTTTATCAAGCGAAATCTGTATGAATTCCAACCCGGCAAGTAAAATTAAGAGATAACTGAAAAACTTCTGTTTTTATAGATCCTACGATTCTGATAAAAATATTTTAGATCCTGATTTATGTTCCAGGGACTATCTGAATCAGGAAATGAATGAAAAATAGATTATTTTAAAATTATTCTATTTTATTTAATATAAAATCTGTGTTTGTCCGTCTAATAATGAATAACCTTGAAGGTTTATCAAATATTTATCCCTCGTATCTAATAACTGCAAAGAATTGAAAATCTGTACATAGATTTTTAAATTCAGATAGATTCTTTGAGACCAGAAAAAAAAGATACCTTAAAACCGCTTATGGAACTATATTCAAAAGATTCACACAGGGGTGTTCTTGATAAGCTAAAAATCAGAAATGAGCAAATACGCCATCTTTCTGCAGGAACATTAAGCGCAGGAATCGGCAATTTGGTTGTTTCTGGAATTACTGCCTATGTACTTCGTAATCAAATTTCTTTCCAGGTCCTTACAGGCTGGATTCTGATATTTTCTCTGATCCAGTCTTTTCGAATCATTTCAGGATTGTTTTTAAGAAATAGGAAAATAAAATTTCAACAGACAATGTTCTGGATTTATATGTTTCGTTCAGGAGCTTTTTTTACAGGTGCTGCATGGGGCGTATTGCCCCTTCTGCTGCTGAATGGAGATATCAAATATCAGGTTTATCTTTCTTTTGTGATGGCTGGAGTAACGGGAGCGGCAACTGCTTCGCTTTCCATTGACAGAAAATCTGCAATCTTTTTTAATACATCTGCGATTTTAATGCTGATCACGGCTCTTGTTCTGGACGGAGGTGAAATTCGTTATGGTATGAGCGCCATGCTGATTGTTTACATATTATTCCTTACGGTTTCAGCGGTAAGGGGAGAAAAATTATTTATCAATACTCTTTCCGCTCTTGTTTATGCCGATAGTCAAAATTCACAGCTGGTTGAAGCGCAGCATCTGGCACACATTGGATCATGGTCGGCAGATCTTAAAACAGGAGATTTGATCTGGTCAGATGAGATTTTCAGAATTTTTGGATATGCACCGGGAAGTTTCAAGCCAGCCTTAACACCTTTTCTGGATGCGGTTCATCCTGAAGACAGAGACAGAGTAAGAGAAATAGAAAATAATGTCAGAAAATCAGGCGGAGATGATGTGGTTCATCGAATTATCCGTCCGGATGGAACAATCCGACATGTACATGAGATTGCAGAAGGAGAATTTGGTAACGGTGGAAATCTTCTGTCCATATCAGGAACGATTCAGGATATTTCTGAAATGATTGAATACGAAGAAGCGCTCATAAAAGCACGCGATGAAGCGGAAGTCGCCAACAGAGCCAAATCTGATTTTCTCTCCCGCATGAGTCATGAATTAAGAACGCCACTGAATGCAATCCTTGGATTTTCTCAGCTTCTGATATCCGAAGATAAATTTTCTGATAGACATAAGGTAAATTTAAATGAAATTAATTTTGCCGGACACCACCTTCTTGAACTGATTGATGAAGTTCTGGATTTATCCAGTCTTGAGTCGGGAAAACTGAAAGTTTCTATTGAAACAGTAAAGTTGAAAGAGCTCATTGATGAAAGTATTTCACTTTTAAAACATGAAGCAGAAAAAAATGATATTAAAATTATTTCTTCCATTGATGATGTCAGGTGTCTAAAAGCTGATCGTTTCCGCCTGAAACAGGCTCTTTTGAATCTTCTTACCAATGCTGTGAGATATAATACTGTTGGCGGAAAGGTTTCAATCGACTGTTTAAGGTTAGAAAATAATCTTCGCATCATTGTTTCTGATACAGGAGCAGGAATTTCAGAAGAGCACATGAAAGAAATTTTCACTCCTTTTAATCGTCTGGATATTCAAAGCGATTCTGTTGAAGGAACTGGGATCGGACTTGCCTTTACAAAAAAAGTCGTTGAGCTGATGGATGGCTCAGTAGGAGCGGAAAGCAGACCAGGGGAAGGCAGCACATTCTGGTTAGAAATTCCAGAAGCAGAATGTTGAAATTATATTTACTTTCAGGAATTGTCTTTGTAATGGAACCTATTATAAATAGAAATTTCATATCCACCATAATTGTTTGTTCAGCTATTATGTTTATGACAGAAGGCATCAATGCAAATCCGGCAAACTGGTGCAGAGAGGGGCATTTTCCTGAAAATGCAAGAATTGATGCTTACGGGATCATAAAAAAGAACTCAAAAAAACGTACTTACTTTTATCATGACAATTCAAATTGTCCTGATAAATATCTGCAATGCAGGACGAATTCATATCTGATTCCTGGAGATTCTGTTATACTGGCGGGTCAGTACCGGGATTTTTATTGTGCTCTTTATTCCTCAAGAAAAGAAAAAATAACTGTCGGATGGATTCTAAAATCTGATGTGAAGCTTAAAAAGACTTCTGTTTCGGCGCCTGATGATTGGACCGGTACATGGAAATATTATGAAAGTGAAATTAATATATCAAAAACAGAATCAGGAAGACTCTATATCAGGGGAACTTCAGTATGGCTCTCATCATTCACGGTCCACACAGGCGAATTTGAAATCAATGAAAAACCTGTTAAAATTAAAATTGAAAATGCAATTTCAAGTCCTCATGAATGCGGTGTCAGGCTCATCCTGATCGCCGGCTGGCTTGTTGTAAGCGATAATAAAAAGTGCGGCGGAGTAAATGTCACTTTTGACGGCGTATATTCACGTAAAAAATAATCGTATCCAGAAGAATGCAAGAATCATATCGGTTCAATCAATGCTGTTAAATTTATGCATCAAAAATGATCCCCTTTTATTCTTTCTGAAATGCCGATGGATTTTGTATATTTTAATTGGTATCAATTCAGAGAAATGTTTGAAATTTTCTTTTTAAAATTGATTCATAAAATCATTGAGAGATCAATACATTTCAATAAATTTATTGATCCCTTTGCCCATGATTTCTCTCCAGGCAGCTTCAGTCTCTTCCGTAAATTCTGTGTCAAATAATTTAATGGTTTTAATAAGGCTGTCAATCCAGTAGGGATATAATTCCGGAGGAACATTTACATTCTCTTTGTCATGGATCCTGGCAATATTTTCGACTGCGGTTTTTCCTGTGTGCATGTCTTTTGCAAAAAGAATCATATACGAAAGGCCATTTTTTAAAAGTTTTTTTTGCTTTAAGAAATCTGTTTTTGCAAACATTGGGCGAATGTCAGGATGGCTGCCCATGAATATATCATAGAATTTATCAAAAAATTCTTTTCGCAGTGAGATTTTCCCATAACTCGCGGACACAAGATCAATATTTTTTTCAATCGTAATCATTATGATACCCTGTATTTCTTGTTTTTGGCCAGAAAAATAGAACGGCATTTCTGTGGAAACTAAAAAATAGATCTATCTAAATATAATATAAAAAATATATTAAAATAATAAGCATTAGGAAAGTTTGATAGTAAGAAAGAACTAGATTTGTCTCAGGAAAAAGGCCTTTCGCTCATCCAGCCTCAATGCCCGGTATCCCTGTGGAATTGAATTATTTTCTCAAGATGATGGATGCATTCATACGGCATTATAAATAAACGAGGCGATCGAATCCTGTATTGTATGAGGAGAGTCTGCAGAATTATGATTTAAGCGATTCTGTATTGCGAAGAGGAAAAAAAGAGCATTACCTTTAATAAAGTAAATATTTGGATAAACGCTGGCGTAGATCAGCGTAAAAGAAATGACCAGTTACCGCTTAAGTTATGAATCCTGTAGAACATTTAGAGATAAGCAAAATCTACAGTTTAAAGACCTGCCAGAGAGCAAAACGATTTACGATTTTTTCTGAAAAAGAAGTACCTGATAGGATTTATATTTTTTAAAGATATCCGGTCCCTGATTCTCATATTTTGTTTTTAAGAAGAGAACTTTATTTTTCAGAAATTTTCTCATTATTTTATAAAAGCGGGGAAACTTTCGAGCGGTGAATTCAAAGATTGCTTCAATGACGGGGAATATTTTTCCTGTTATGAGATTCTGATAAATTGTCATGGTTGGAGCTACAAATTTTGTAATGTCCTGCTTTTTAATCAGAGAAAAACCTAAATTTTCAGCAGTTTCAATAAATTCTTTTAAAGGATGTCCTGATTTAGAGAGATAAGGCTGATCCAGTTCCCGGATTCTAAAAAAGTCTGCGATCAAAACATATCCGCCGGGTCTTAGAAACTTACTGTGCTGTTCCCATCCTTCTTTGATTTTTACATACTGGCAGGATTCAGACATTAAGATCATATCATAAAGTCCTGAAGGCCCCTCAACATTTTCATATAAATCTGTGATGGTCTCAACGCGGTTTTTTGTATTTTCTTTTGTTTTTGTAATTAAATACGGATCTGGTGCAAGGCAGGTAAGCTGCATTTTTTTCTTGAGGAGTTCTGTTGCTACACCGCCGGTACCGCATCCCACATCAAAAATGTGTTTTATCCCTTTTTTTGGTATAAAAGATAGAAGATTTTTTACATACTGTGCTTGTGCTCGAGGAAGATTTTCAAGAACTGCTTTTTGCCCTGGAAGGAAATAGCCGTAATGAAGATGTTCAATCCCGAGGACTCTGTGAGCCAGTTTCAGGGCAATATCATTATAATAGGTTTTGCTGTGAGAGTGTTTTTTTCCCATGAAAGAGACAGTTTTCTAAGAGAACCCATACAGGAAAAGAATAATTCATTGAATAAACAGGATTTCTTTATGAAAAAATCCTGTTAAAATTAAATTCTGATCCATTACTAAAATTAAATCAATTCAAAGATCTTAAAGATGTATATTTGGATGTTTTATGAATCTCGCACATATTTCTCTTGAATTCAGCTTCATCTTATACCCCGTCTGTGAAAATTAATTTTAAGATGAGTCTTTTGCAAGAGCTTGAATAAAATTATCATTATGAAAAATTCATCATTGATTGAACGTGGAATAAAAATGTATTATAGAGTTGACATCTTTGGTCTATTTTTCAGAAAATAAAATGCGGATAAAAATAAAGAAAACAGATAATTATTTTATCTAAGTAAAAGTAGCGTTGCATCAAGACATAAGAATATTAATTTAGAATTGTGTTTTCTTTTGTTGAAATGATGAAAAAGAAAATCAATATAACAAAGCGGAAAAATAAAATATATTAGCGTCAAATCAATGAGAAGATCCGTTATAATTAAATGTATGATTCCATCATTTTCATTTTATATGAAGCGGCAGGGGATTTTTTTCGTATTAATATTGCTTGTTTTCAGCACTGCAGACTGCGCAACAATCTTTTCCAAGCGCAAACATTCCGTATTTTTTGAGTCAAATCAAAAAGGCGCCATTGCAGAATATAAATATGATGCAGATACAACTGTAAAGACTTTTACGCTGCCCGGAAATCTTGAAATTAATTTCAGAAGCTTTAAATTCAATCAAAATGATCCTTATGTGGATATTCATTGCCCGGGCTATGAAACAAAAAGAGTTTTTATTACCAGAAGATTCAGCGCCTGGGTATTTATGAATTATCTTCTTTTTATTACAACGCCCTTTCATCTTACAGATGTATTAACAGGCGCTATTTGGGTGCCTCTTTATAAAAGGCATTATATTGAATTTAAAAATGAAACAATGAAAAATCAGATTCAATCCGAAGCAGAAAAATTTAAAGATATTAAAACTTTGTCTCTACAATAAAAGACAGAAGAGCCAGAAGGCGGTTTTCTGGAATGGGATCCTGAAAATAGTGGTCATTTCTGAAGCTGGGGTAGACATAGCCTCCCGGAATGTATGCATCGGCAAGCATGACCATTCCGTCGCTTGGGCCATAACGGATCAGATAGGTATAGTACGGTTTTGCTCTGGGTGATACATGACGAAACAGAGGTATTCCAATAACGCTTACAACTTCTATAAACGAAGGGATATTCACTTTTTCTGCAAGTGGCGCATTGCTGCCGTTTCTCATGGACATCAATCCCTTCCAGTTGTATCTTTTAAATAAAAAGTAAAGCCTTGCTTCTAAATAATTTCTGAAATTACTGCTGATTCCGTCGACAATCATACTTCCTTTTGTAATTCCTCCGATATTAAACCAGCCGCGGACAAGTTTAAAATACGGTTTGGCGCCGCAATGCGCAATAGCACGTTTAATATCGCCGCTTCCCTTGCTGGGTGAAACAAGAATGATTCCTTTGATATCGCTTTGATCAACATTTTGAATGTATTTGCAGATAATTTTAGCATTTGTATCAACATCTCCTGTTTGTTCTATTTCAACAAGGTCTTCTTTCATTCCAACCCTTCGTACAAGCTTGCGAAGGCTGTTTCCAGATGCTTCAATTTCTTTATTATCTTTATAAAACATACCCGGCACAAGAAGAAACAAAATCCCTCTGGAAGAATAATCTGGAAGGCGCTGATTAAACTGTTTTTCTTTTTTCTCTACAAAATTTAAAAAAGAATTATTTCGGGAATCCAAAAGCAGTCTCTGGTAAAACATCGCTGCAGCAATATCTACGTCTTTTGTATCACGCGTTATGTTTTGAAGATAATCTCTGTTTAGATCCTGAAATTTTAATTTCCGGTCTATTTTTGATGCATGATCCAAATATTTTTTTTCATCATCACAGAGATTCTGGATTCTGTACTGTTGGGTTTTGCATTCAACCCGGAAAAACTGCGGCTTATTTTTAACATTTCTGTCGAATCTGCAGGTGATTATAAATAATGAAAAGAAAATAACAGGAAAAAGAAATTTAATAAACATTAATGGTTTAAGGTAATACCTAGAAGATATTGAAATGAAATTAAAGGGGAAAATAAAAAAAGAGCCCGAAAAATTCGGACTCTTTTGAAAGAATTATTAGTTACCGTTAACTACAGTGCAAGTTTTTGCAACTACAGAACCGAGAATATTTTCAGTTGTGTAATCAACAGAATTAATAGTTGTTACTCCGCCAGCAGCAGCAGCAGCTTTTACACTTGCATCTCCCATAGAAACTGCGCCAACATATCCTGTTGCACAAGCTTTACCGGATTTAGCACCAACATCAGTCTTAGTAGATACGTCTTTGTTCATAGAAGTGTTCTGGAACAGAGATCCATTAGGAGCTACATATCCACCTGCACATTGAGCTAAAGCAAATACGGATGCTGTAAGAAGAGCTAACAAAAGAATTTTTTTCATATTTTTTTTCTCCAAACTTAATTTATTAATGGGTAAATAAATATGAGAGTATGATAAATGTCAATAAAAAAATTAAAAAAAAATATTGATTTTAAAAATCTCACCTAATTTTGTGAATTTCAAAAAAAATTAAAGGCAACTTCATTAAAATTCTGAATTTTCGACAGCACTGAATGTCAAACTGCTTTGTAATTAAATTATTCAATTTTTAATTTGAATAATTTTTTTATTTCTCCAGAATGTTATTTTGATTGAAAAATTACATCTACATATAGAAGAAAGTGTGATTTATCTTTGATTTTTCAGGAATTTTGTATGGATTTTATATTTTCCCGTCTTAAACGCCTTTTTATTCGCAAACAAACAAAAAACCGCATTCCAGTTATTGATGGAATTAAGGCTTTTGCAATTTCTGCAGTTGTTTTCTTTCATATTTTCTGGGTTCTTGGAAATTATATGACCGTGGAAAATCTGGATAAAATTCTTCTTTCCCCTGGAATGCCGATTTTGCTGAATTTTAACGGAATTATTGATATGTTTTTCCTGATCGCAGCTTTTTTAGGCACTGCAAAAGTGGTAAATCTTTACCAATCAGGAAAATTTAATTATGGTTATTATGTTCTGGAGCGTTTGATTCGCTTTATTCCCCTTCTTTCTCTGGTTCTTATCGTGTATATTGTTGCCGGTCTTCCAAATCCTTTAAACTGCTGGACGAATTTACTGTATCTTAATATTTTTCTGGATTTCAATCAGCAATGCATGAACTGGTCATGGTATTTATCCGTTCAGGAGCAATTCATGCTTTTTCTTGCTCCGCCGATTGCATTTTTTCTTTATAAGTTTCCACGCACTGCATGGTGGATCATAGGGATTCTGGGTCTATATGCAGTTTATCATTTTCGAATGCAGGCAATCCAGCAGTATCAATTTACAATGCCCGCTCCGTATCATATATTATATGGAAAAGAAAGTTTTGGAGATTTTTTTACGGGAATTTATACACTACCTCATACAAGAATGGCGCCATTAATTGTCGGATGTATTCTTGGTTGGGCTTATGTTCGCACAAATTTTTTCAAATTTGTTGGAAAAATTCGTTTATGGTGGACTCTGCCGGGATTGATTCTTTCTGCTTTGATCATCGTTCCAAGTTTTGTTTTAATCAGTCCTCATCATGGAATCTGGGAAGTGGAGGCAGGCCAGATGAATCTTGCCCTGACCCGTCACAGCACCACATTAATGTTTGCTGTAATTTTTATTTTACTGGTAAGCGGCAATTCTGTACTCAAACCGCTGGAAAAATTTTTTTCCATGAAAATCTGGTATCCTTTTTCAGAGCTTTCTCTTCTCATTTATTTTTATCATTTAATTGTTATCGAAGTTCTTTACCGTATTGTAGTTCCTGAAAACCCGCTTTTTATTGAACTGATGTTATATTTTATTATCGCCTATTTGATATCATTTATTTTGTCCGCAGTTACCAATATTTTACTTGAAAGAATATTGAGGGATTGGGGTTATAAAATTGCAAAAAGAAAGGAGGAAAGGGTTTTCGTACCTTAAACTATTATGGATTTTAACTCGATGTATGATTTTTTATCTCGCGTGGAATGGGCTGTCGTAATTCCTATCTACATAATTCTTATCCTTACTGCTCAGATCCGTTACGGACTGATGGCTGGTTTGGTATATTTTGTTTCAAGCATATGGAAAAGGGAAGCCTGGTTTCGCTTTAGAGTGTACCAAACCTATGCAAAAAAAGCCCAGATCAAAAGTGAAATTAAATGGTCGCTTGTTACCGGCGTTATTTTTTCAACCATGGAAATGGGTGTGATTGTCTGTAACTATTTGGGAATCACTCAGATTTATACTGACTTCTCTGAATATGGAATTTTCTATTTTATTTTCAGCGTCATTGCAATGATTGTTCTCCATGATGCATATTTTTACTGGACACACAGGCTGCTGCACTGGAAACCTTTATATAAAATCCATAAAATTCACCATGACTCGGTTGTAACGACAGCTTTTACCTCCTTTAATTTTCATCCGATTGAAGCGGTTGTTCAGTTTTCCATCCTTCCAATCCTGATGTTTCTGTTTCCCGTGCACTGGCTGTCCATTACGTTGTTTTTATTTTATATGGTAATTTTCAATTTATCCGTTCATAACAGCTATGAATTTTATCCAAAAGGCATGGTGCGAAATAAGGTATTCGGTCAGCTCAGTACACCGACCCATCACAGCTTGCATCATAAAAGGGTAAACTGCAATTACGGATTGTATTTTACTTATTGGGACCGACTGTTTGGAACTCTTCATCCTGAATATGAAGAAATATTTGAATCGGTGAAAGACCGGGCAGAAGAAATAAAGCTTTCTATGGATCAGCCTCAAAAAGAAGCAATGTCATAAAACAATAAAATTGATTGACGATTCTCATTCAGGGATGCATTCAGGATGCCTGATGGGAATCGTAAAAGTCACTGTTTTTCAGAAGTCTCTCCATGAAGGACCGGGATTGGCTACAGTCAAAAAACTCTCCGGCATAAAATCAAATTTTTTAATTTTTCCTGAATTCTTTTTTTCAGATGATAAAACTGCAGATTATCGAAAACTGGAAGATAAAAGCAGTTTCGCTCTTGACTGGCTTTTAAAGCTCAATGAGTCCTACAAAGGCATCATTATCGGCGGAACCATGTTTTATGCTGAAAACGGACAGAAGTATATAGCAACTCCGATCATTACCGGCGGAGAGGTAATTGACTGGTATAAAAAAAGGAAGCTGAAGCCTGAAGAGGGGGATGGTGTTCTGGCCGGTGAGGACTGCGGCGAGTACATCCTTGGCGGGCACCGTTTTTCCATCCTTTCCGGCGAAGAAGTTTATGATCCAGCGTTGATTCATGAAATTGCTGAAAAAGGGATTCATTTTGTTATTGCAGTTTCCAATTCCTATAGAAGCAGCCCGGATTCTTCTCAAAGTGATGAAGATAATTTTTGTCAACCTGCCAAACAACATGGGATAAGTTTTGTTAAATGTGCCGCATCAGGAAGTTTTCTCGGCAAAGAACTTCAGGGGCGGTCTCTTGCTGTTGCGCCGAGCGGGATCAGCTGGCGGGTTTCTGAATCTGAAGAACAAAGCGAACTGATTAAAACTGTTCTGATCAATATATAAATTTTTTTTTGAATCATCTTGAACGATCTATCCTGAATATTGCGGCCGATCAAAATGGAACGTTATGTTGTTAATGGATTTCTAATCATTCAATCATTTGATTTTCTTCTATAAACTCCAGACCGTTTCCGTCAGGATCTCTTAAGAAAACCGCAGGCCTGCCCGATTTGCTTCTTGTGAATGGAATCCGGTTTTCTTCTAATTTTTTTTCAAGTAGATGAATCCATTTTACCGTTAACGCTATGTGTCTGTCTCGTCCTGAATGTTTTGGGCGGTTTTCTGCGGAATCGGGATTGGGCAATTCGAGTAGATGAATTTGTTTTTTACCGATATTTAACCAGGCACCCGGATAGCCGGGATTGTGTCTTGAATGATTTTCTTCCAATCCCAGTAGATCTCTGTAAAATCGCAATGACCTTTCCGTACTGGAAATAATGATGCTGCAGTGGTGAATTTCATTTATTTTAAAATCTTGATTTTTCATTTTGTTTTCCTGAAAAATTACCGCCAACAAAATAATTTTCTTGTAATCTTCACAGGCTGTAATTAAAGATAAAACCATGCGTCTGTCAGGAACATTTTTCCTATTAATTCTTATTTTTATTCCTGCAGGATTAACTGCAGATTCTCCTCTTACCAGTACAGATTTTTATTCAGCCTATATGGATATTCCTGAAGTTCGTAAAGCAAGGGAAAAAGCTCTGGATGATGATCTGGCGGACTTTATTTTTAATTCAGACATAAGAATTGATCAAAGAGCTGCAGTCATAAATGCTCTGGGATGGGGCGTAAATCACAGCGATGTATTGAAAAATTATCTGATAAAACAGTATGGCTTTAATAAAAAACTAAAGTTACAGGAACTGAATGATGAAGAGCTATTGCTTCTTGCATATCGTACCGCTCTTGATGACTATTTTCATCCAAAGAAAGCCCTGATTTATTTAAATGAGCTGAAAAAAAGACCGAGAAGAAAATCCAGAACGTTTGCCATTATTTCCTCTTTAATATATGCTCAAATTGCTTTTGATAAAAACTGGTGCGGAGTCTTTAAGGTTTATTACAGAGCCCGTACTGTGAAAAATCTGGCTGAGGATTTTCGATCGGAAGCTCTTAATATAACAGATGATTATATGTATCTTTATAAATCCTATTGCAAAAAGAAAAAAAATGGTTAAGCATGTTTGCGCCATAGATGTTTTCAGGGAAGGTCAAAGAGGAGGACATCAGTTCATTTTTGAAATTCCGTCCTGTCCTGCAGCCATTAAAATTGTCTCAAATTTCTGTTCAGGATCTTCTGAATCATCTTGAAGGACCAGGATTTTTCCGTCTGAAAGAAGGATACGGATACCATCCGTAAGCAGATTTGGATCATCTTCTGTAACAAGATACAAAGGACATTCTTCAAATGCTTTTATAAAGTTTAAATTTAAATAATATTCTGCGCCGCCCAGCCCGGATCGCGGCCTGCACCTGGCAGGTTCGCCCTGTCCGAAAATGTCTTCAGACGAAGGAACAATTTCCGAGAGAGGATAAATTTTAATAAAGGCCATATAAAATCGTTTTAAAATTGTTTTAGCAGATCCATTGTATCCTGTTTCAACAGGTTTTCAGGAATTGCATTTTTTGTTTTCTGTTTATTCAGGTCTGTCTGTGATCTGGCCAGTTCTTTTTCAAGATTTAATAATTGATTTTGTTTTTTTACAATTTCCTGTTTGAAATGGACGTCTGTTTTTTTGTATTCAGACAGAAGTGTTTTATGTTCAGATGAAACTTCTTTTTTAATGATATCTTCCAGCTGTCTTTGAGCTGCGGAAAGTTTATCCTTCAGGAATTTTCTGAATTCTTCTTCTAGTATTGTAGCCAGATTGCTTGACATTTTTATATCAAGATTCTTCCAGGTTCCTTCAGCCGATGCATTCAGTGTAATTGTTTTAATGTTTGGAACCGCTGACGTCAGAACTTCGTTCAGGAGTTCTGATTTGGCCGATGTTTTGAATTTTAAACGGCTAAAACGATTTTCCGATTTAATGCGGACCTTTTCGCCCGAGAGCCCGGCTGTGAGATTTAGCGAACCTACAGCCTGATCCAGTATAAATTCTGTATCCTGACTTTTGGACAGGATGAGTTTTGAAACAGGATATTTTTGAATTTCCAGAATAAATGTTTCAGATGGAATATTTTTTGAATGATTGATTTGGGCTCTTGCCGTTACATTCATAATTTGTTTTTCCGGAAGGCTTCCCTTTAATGTAATGATAAAAGGTTTACCGACGGCAGAGGGGTTGGTCGATAGATTTTGAATTTCGCCTGAGATGCTGCTGAACTGCTTGATTTTCTGGGAGCTGATCTTTGCCCGTTTCAGCCAGAAAGAAGGATAACTTTTTGGAGTTCCGAATATATAATCCGTTCCAAGAGATCTGTCTGGAGGTTCAATTTTAATCAGCTCATCGGGTTCTTCCTGTACAGGCATATACCCTCTTGCCGTATCTGCGTATTCTTTAATCATATAAAGATATCCTTGAAAAACATTTCCGAACAATGATCCTGCCAGAGAATTTTTATCAAAGCGGGGAATTTTCAGTTTGTTTTGGAGACTGCGGACATCTTCTTCAATAATTTTATTGAGATCGCGAATGGTGTTGTAATAGTCCCGGGAATCGGTTTCAATTGCATTTTTTGATTCTTTAACAGTGTTTGAGTAGCTGCGCAGTTCTTTTCTGATTTCATTGAGTTCTTTAAGAGATGCAACAATTTCAAGCGGCTTTTGTTTTTTGTTTTTTGTAATGGTATTGATCCGTTTTTCAAGCGATTTAATTTTTTCTTCAGTGGGCATGGCATCGATTCGTTTCTGCCATTGGATTCGTTTTTCTTCAAGGTTTTTTGTGAGAGCCTGAATTTTCTTTCCGGATTCAAGATTTTTTGCTTTTTCCTGAAGATCTGCAGCAGAATTTTTTCCTGAAGCAAAAGCGGCAAGCTCTCCTAAAATATTATCTGAATATATTTTGGAAAATTTATTTTGCAATAATGTCAGACTGCCTGTTGAATCATAAACGTCTCCAGGGCTTTCCCGGATAGTACGGAAAAGAATATTTTCTATGGATGCATCTTCGATTACAATTTTCCCTCGGATCAGAGCATCAGCAAGCATTTCGAAATGGATCTTTTCGATTTCAATTAAATTATTTTCTGGTTTGCCTGCATCGGTAACCTGGATTCGATTCAATTCAATGGAAAGATCAAGTATGTCTGTATCTAACGATCCAATGTTTACTTCTGCTCCATGAGCTCTTCCTGCAAGATATTCCAGTCCTCTGCGGAGATGGAAATCAAAGAAAAAAAGAAAGTAAAAGAAGATCAGACCGAACAGGATGGACACAGGAACTGCAGCTTCAAAACGGAAAGGTCCTGCTGCTTTCGGCGCTTTTTTTACCGGTATTGCATCAGAAATTTCTTCTGTACGATTATTTCCATGAGAGGCTTTCATATTTTGAATACCATTTATAAAGAGTTGTTGATGTCCAGAGCTTCCATAATTTATGATTTTGAAATTTCTCCAGAATGGTTTCTCTGTACTTGATGATGAGAAATCTGCTGCCTTTAAAAACAAACGGAGCAAGAATCAGGCTGGTGACTGCTGATCCCATGACAATGCTGTTGTAAAATTTAGTGAAGGGAAGCAGGGGCAGATTGTACAGGGCTGTGAAAAATGATTTTAAAAAGCCGATTTCAAGGATGAAGCTTCCAAGAAAATGGGAAAGCGGATCAATCATCCATGCAATGAGTGAAAATAAAAAAGCAGATGCAAATGCCGCTCCGATTTGGATCCGGAAAAGAAAGATACAGAAAAAAACCAATAGAGATTGAAGAGAAAGGGCTGGGGCAAATCCCAGTATCATCCCGCAGACAATTCCAGATGCAATTTGATTTGTGCCTGTTTCTGAATTTAAGAGCCGGATGAGATTAAAAATTTGATTTAATAAAACAGACATTGACTTTGCCTTTAAAAAACTTTTTCCAGAGCAGTTTTTCTAACCTTATGAAAAATCTGTCAAAAGGTTTTCATATTTTCCAAAAAGTTTCAAATTATGTTTTTTTCAAGTATTGCGACAGAATTCTCTAAAAAATGTCCCACTGCTGTGATATTCTGATTTTCATGAAAAGCAGGGCTTCTGCCCTGATTTGGAAGCTGCAAAAAAAACTTATCAAATGTATGCTAAATTTGTAAAAAGTTCTTGACATATGATAAGTGATTATGTAGTATTATATTGTTATCGAGCAAAAAAAAATTAAAAAAAATTTAATTTTTTTGTATGTGACATAAACTTTTTCTCTTAATATACGTCATATTAGACAGGTGGAGGTATACTATGATCGTTAAGAAAATGGAAGGACCCATCT
>JAOUOA010000223.1 GCA_029880625.1 Spirochaetia bacterium | reverse complement strand
TATAGTATATCTGTATAAATATTTCATAGTTTATGATTGGAGATAGGATTGAAATGATTTGTGCTGTTAAATATTTCGGCAATTTTAATATATTATAGTTTAATAATTATCCAATTAATCAAATTTTTTCAGGGCCTTTGGGCTGTCAATACGATTAATTCTGATGTCCGGTTTTATTTTTAATATAAAAAGACGGAAAGATTGTTTGATTTCCTTAATTTTATATTAAAAATAAACATGCAGTCTGTCATTTTCAATTTTATGCTTGAATTCCTTCAATGGATGCTTCCCTTTATCAATACATTTCCCTGTTTTAATATCAAAGACCCATTTATGTTTCGGGCATGTCAATTTGAACTGATCCAATGATAGATTGGGAATATCAGTTACCTGATGAGGGCATCTGCTGTCATATACTTTCATTAAATCATTTTCACGATATATAAAAAAGCTTCTTCCATCTGATTCAGCATAGGTTACATCATTATCCTTAATTTCACTCATTGAAAGAATATCATGCCAGGTTTCTTCACGACCAAGATTTTCCGGTCGGAATTCAGGGATATCCATTTCAAGAATTATATCTACTGCCCATACTATTTTTGCAAGTCCCAGAGTGGGGAATGCCATTAAAAGAGCGTCAAGGATTTCATCGGGAGTACATCCGTTTCTTAAAGCTCTTGTCATATACTGCTTAAAGCCAGATTCAGTTTTTACATCAACCTTTGTTATGACTGAAATTAAATCTCTCGTTTTAGGATCGAGGCGTTTCCCTGCTTCTTTTAAGAAAGTAAAATAGGGAAGCATTGCTTCGCCTCTAGTTTTAATTAAATAATCCAGTACATCGCTCATATGATTTATCCTTTTCTGTTTTTACCTAAAAATATACATTCAGAATTTAACCTCTTACGGATGATTATTTTGAATTAAAATCCGTAAGAGGTTTATGATTCCCATGTCATTTTATATTTATTGATACAGAATTAGAATCAATCATAATGAATCTTCTAGACTGTATCGTATGCAATAAGTAAGTTTGATTTATTCTAAATTATTTTCACCAAGCCATCTCTCCGTTTCAAGAGCAGCCATGCATCCGCTTCCTGCTGCAGTAATCGCTTGTCTGTATACTTTGTCCTGCACATCGCCTCCTGCAAAAACGCCTTCAACATTGGTTTTTGCAGTTCCAGGTATGGTTGCTATATAACCTTCACTATCCAAATCAAGTTGTCCTTTAAAAGGATCTGTATTGGGCTTATGACCAATGGCATAAAAAAGTCCGTTTACTTCAATGTCATTTGTGGAGTTGTCTTTTACGTTTTTAACTGTAAGCGATCTCAGTCTCTGATCATCGCCCTTCGCTTCAACGGGAACATGGCTCCATAGAATTTCAATTTTAGGATGAGATACTGCCCGGTCAGCCATGATTTTTGAAGCGCGAAGTTCATCTCTTCTATGAACAAGATATACTTTGGATGCATATTTTGTAAGGTAGATGGCTTCTTCACAGGCTGAGTCCCCTCCGCCGATCACTGCAAGAGGGGCATCTCGAAAGATGGGCAGAGCGCCGTCGCAGACTGCGCATGCTGAAATTCCTTTCTGCCAGTATGTATCTTCTCCAGGCAGAGACATGCGTTTGGCGGTAGCGCCCGTAGCTATGATAACACTGTGTGCAAGAACCGGTTCCTGATTTTCCATTCCTTCGCGCCAGAGCTTGAAAGGGCGTTCTGAAAAATCTACTTTAGAAATTGTTTCTGTAATGATTTGAGTTTTTAAATTAATCGCCTGCTGTCTCATGTTTTCCATGAGTTTCGGTCCGGATATCGGGTCGGGGAATCCAGGAAAATTTTCAATTTCAGTGGTAGTTGTAAGCTGTCCTCCTGCTGCGATTCCTCCTGCCATGAAACCTTCATATAAAACAGGCTCCAGATCAGCTCTTGCACAATAAATCGCAGCTGTATATCCCGAAGGTCCGCTGCCCACAATGACAACTTTTTGTATTTTGTTATCGCTCATTTTTATTTCCTTTTTGTAATCTCAATGTTTTTAATGTCTTCTGATTTTAAGGCTCTTACGGACACTTTATACATGTATATTTAACTGCAATCATACCGGTTTGTCTTATGAATTCGCAGATATCAGCGTCCAGAACTGACAATTCGAAAATCTGAATCGTCAGTTCAATAAAATCTTTATATTATGACTGATTTTTGTTCCAGAGGTAACAGTAAAATCAATTTTCAAATAACATCACTTTTAAAAAATGGTTCTGTGAAATCAAAAATATGGACATTGGATGAGGCAAGGAAATTACTGCCTGAAATCATTGAAATCACCTCTTCGGCCTATAAAGAGACTCAGCGTATTATCGAGGATTTAGAGTCAAAAATACATCCAGAAAATATTCAGGAATTGAAAGAATCAGAACTGCAGGCTGTAATCAGTGAGTGGGCCCTGGGAATCGCAAAAATGCATGCAGATGTAAAAGGACTCTGGCTAGTGGATTTTGATAACGGTCGTGGATATTACTGCTGGAAATTAGGCGAGTCTGATATTTTGTATGAGCATACTTATGAAGCAGGATATGCAGGCAGAAAACCGATCAAGGAGGAAATCTGAAAATGGGGAAGATTCCAGAGGAAGGAAAAAAAATTAAAGATCGAAAAGTTACTCTGACGGATGAATCCAGTATAAAACTTTCAGAACTATCTGGAAAAAAAGGGATGATTCTCTATTTTTATCCCAAAGACAACACCCCTGGATGCACGACAGAAACCTGCAGTTTTAATGATGGATTTTCTGTTTTAAAAAAAATGGGTTATACAATTGTTGGAGTTTCTCCCGATTCACCTAAATCTCATCAGAAATTCACAGATAAATACAGTCTGAAATTTCCACTCATCGCAGATGAGGAAAAAAAATTATGCATGGATGCTGGGGTCTGGGCTGAAAAATCGATGTACGGACGAAAATACATGGGTGTTTTACGCACTACTTTTGTTCTGGAACCTTCATTAAAAATTATTCGAGTTTATGAAAAGGTAAAACCTGCAGGTCATGCAGAGCAGATCATGAAAGATTTAAAGGATCATTAAATGCCGTTTGAAGATATAAAAATACGTTACGAATATAAATTTAAAAATCAGAAAGTTAAAGATAAAGAAGATGTGATTTATCTGATACCGGTGTTTTTTAAACAGGAGCCGTTATCGATATTAAAACTTATAAAAAAAAGTGATATTGTTCCTCTTATAAAAGATAATTACAGAATGGAAAGCTTCCAGGGGAAGTTCAATGAAAAACTTTCTCTTTTAAGCCAGGGCGTTATTCTTGGAGGACTGGGAAAAGAGCAGTATTTTCATCCAGAAAGACTGATGACTTTAATGCGATCTTTTGCTCAGACGGTATCCGGACTTGAAAAAGCCTCTATTAATCTTGTTTTTAATCAGGAAGTAAAAGAAGCTGTTGAAAAGTTCAATAAACTTTCAGAAAATAATACTGAAGCGTTTTTGATCGTAGATGAAAATTCTGAAGGTCAAAATCAATCTGATGAAGAAGAAGAAATTCTTCCAGAATATCTTACTCCCTATACCTATGAAGAAGCTGTCAGCCAGAGCATCAGCAGTTTTATTGTGGGCAGCAGTCGCATGGAACTTCTGAAAACTGAGAAAACAACTTCCAGAAAAAAAACTGCTAAAAAAACTGATATAAGAAATGCAGGAATAATCGCATCGCACCTTTCCGGAACACAGCTGAAGCATGCTGTTGACAGAGGACAGAGCATCGGACAGTTTGTGAACAGTACGCGCAGTATTGTCAGTCTTCCGGGAAACCATTTTCATCCGGAAGAATTTGAAAAATATGCAAAAACAATTGCTAAAGATCATTCATTAAAAATTAAAATTTTCAATGAAGCTAAACTGAAAAGCATGGGCTTCGGCGGAATTCTTTCAGTCGGTAAAGGTTCGGAAATTCCTCCTCGGATGATCGTACTTGAATACAGACCTCAAATCAAAAAAGAGTTAATGAAAGTTGCCCTTGTCGGCAAAGGAATTACATTTGATACGGGCGGAATTTCTCTTAAACCACCTTCGGAAATGCATGAAATGAAATATGATATGTGCGGAGCTGCTACGGTTCTTCATGCCATAGCTCTTGCAAGCGAAAGAAAACTGCCCATAGAAATTACCGCTCTTTTAGGAATTGCGGAGAACATGCCGGGTTCCCGGGCTGTAAAGCCCGGTGATGTATATACGGCTTATAACGGAAAAACAGTAGAGATTCAGAATACTGATGCGGAAGGACGTCTTGTTCTTGGAGATGTTTTATCCTATGCATGCGATACATATAAACCGGATTATCTTTTGGATTTTGCAACCCTGACAGGATCCGTAGTTGTCGCTCTGGGGCATGAAGCTACGGGCGTGATGACTTCCAGTGAACGTCTGGCAGGGAAAATTGAAGCTGCTTCACGTAAATCTCTGGACCGAAGCTGGCGCCTTCCTCACTGGTCGTATTACGGAAAAGGTTTGAAATCAAACATTGCAGATTTGCGTAATATTGCAGGAAGAGAAGGAGGAACCATTTCGGCAATGCGGTTTTTATCAGCGTTTGTAAAGCCGGGGATCCCATGGGCTCATTTTGATATTGCAGGTACTGCCTGGAGAAAGAAAGGTTCAGGATCACAGTCTGGCGGAGCTACAGGCTGGGGGATCCGTTTTCTAAATCAGTTTTTTGAAGATTTAATTACTAAAGAATAAGAATACAATGCAGAACGGTATTCCGTCCTGCATTGCCGGTACTTAAAATTTAATTTTCTAAAAGATTGTTGAGGCTGTCCAGAAGCTGGTCAACCGGGACACCGTATCCCTGGCAAACCTGCTCAATGGTTTCCATGCTGTTAATGGCGCAATGAGAGCATCCGCCCAGATGATAGCTTGAGAATACCAGAGCTGCATCTTCGTGAAGTTTCATGGCATCTCCAACGGACATATCAGCAACAAATCTTGATTTTTCTTGAGTGTTTTCTGTCATGATTCATAAAAAAGAACAATTCACTGAAAGAGTCAATTAAAAAAATCATTATAAAAATTTATAAATTCTTTGATTCATACTTGTCTTTTCCAGCTTTGTTTCTATCATTTGGTATGACTGTTAATTTTGAAAAGGAAGCCTCCTCATGGCTTGTGCCTCTTCTTGAAGGGTTTACCTCTGAAAATGGGAAATTTAAAATCCGAATTCAAGGTTTTTTTGAATCTTCTCATTATCTTTATTCATATTTTCCAGACGGTTCGGATGAACCCATCCACGGACATACATGGCAGGTTGAAGTATTTCTTATGAAATCTGACGGAGGTCTGAATGAAAACGGAATCAGTTATGATTTTCTTTCAGCTAGAAAAAGATTGGACGATCTTCTTGACCGTATGGATCATATCTGCATTAATGATTTGCCTGAATTTAAGAAGATCAATCCCACTTCAGAAAATATTGCAAAATGGTTTTACAGAGGTTTGATGGAGGATATTCAGGGCAAAGGAAAAATTTCAGAAATTAGAATTCATGAAGGTCCTACAAATTATGCT
>JAOUOA010000221.1 GCA_029880625.1 Spirochaetia bacterium | reverse complement strand
TGGACCATGCCTC
The DNA here is from genome assembly GCA_029880625.1 of Spirochaetia bacterium. Taxonomy (GTDB): domain Bacteria; phylum Spirochaetota; class Leptospiria; order Leptospirales; family Leptonemataceae; genus JAOUOA01. The sequence continues at coordinate 5,601 of JAOUOA010000221.1, read as the reverse complement.
AACGCACCGCAGCCTGTAGATTCTTTCTTCAGGAGGAAAAAGCTTTTTCAGTTTTTCAATATTGTATCGGCCTGGCTTATGAACATATCCGCTGACTTCTACAGTCCAGGGATCTGGGATGAAGTTTTTAGAAAGATCTGCAACTTCTTCTTTATCAGTAGAAAATTCATAAAAATTATTATAAGATGTTATAATCTTTTCGGGTGTCAGCGTTTCATTTATATTTTCAGTTTCATCGGCACAGGCATCGCCGGTAAGAGCAAGTCCAGCAATTATGCCCGCTTTCTTCATGAACTGTTTTCTGTTCAAATATACTTTTTCAGGGGTAATTTCAGATGGATATATTTTCATAACTTGTTCCATTCAGTGATTCGATCTATATCAGTAAAAGTTACATATTCTGTTCTATATCGTAATAAAAACAGGATTCAGGTTTAATCTGTATTAAACAATGAGAAGATTGAAAAATTTTCAACATGAATTTTATTTGACGATCTGAAATAACCTGAAATATTTCTTCTTTGATGAGGAATTACTTTTACAGAAAAGTTCAGATAATTCTTTTTATCCTCACTGCAGGAATCAATTCTGAAATTTTATCAGATCCCGAAGGGGAAGGTTTAATTGATGTAATTGAACTCGGGTCAGATCTTAAAATTCTGGAAGATCAAAGCCGTAATCTGACAATACAAGAAATTTAAAAATTGAATCAAATCTTCCTTTTTTCAATTCCAGGGAAAGCACTGCTAATTACGGATATCCAGACAGTATTTACTGGGTTCGTTTTCAGCTGCACAATCCCGGTCCAGCAACTGTATTTTACACTCTCGTTTATAATTAAGCTCTGATCGGAGACCTTGATTTGTATAAAGTATCTGAAAAAAATAAGAGCATCCTTAAACACAGCCAGGGAGGATTTTACAGACCGATCCACTTAAGAAGCCGAAATTACAGAAACCCAAATTTTAATCTTGAATTAGAAAAAGGGGATCATCTGTTTTATTAGAAAATTAATACTGATTCGCCTGTCAATATTCATCTGACGCTTTATAAATACAAAGCGCTAATATCGCATATCACGGAAGAACTTTTTCTGCAGGCGCTCAAATTATGATTTTTTACTCCTTTTTCAGCCTTTTAGTTTTTATGCTTTCCGGAAGTTTTCTGTATTATCAGGGTAACCGCTATATCCGCTATTTTGTTACAGCACTGGTTATATTTTTTTCTGGATGGATATTAACCGGTCTCCAGGAAACCGGACTTTTACCGGGAGAATCAAAAACACATTTCGGATATATCGGCACAGTTGTAATGATGGGTTTTTTTTCACTTTCGCTCACTGACCGATATAATTCAATGAAGGAAACGATTGCGCGTGAACAAAGAAAGATGATCCAGACTCAAAAATTTTACGGAGAACAGCTCAGGCAGAAAGTTCTCGAAAAAATAAGAGATCTTCTGAGTGAAAAAAACAGTCTGGAATCCTTTGTAAAGGGGATGGAAAAAGAATTGGATCTGGCAAGATCCATACGAAAGGATATGCTTTCGCATCAGAACTTTTCAAACAAATCAGTTTCCTATTATTTTTATCCTTCCGCAAACGTGGGAAGTGATTTTTTATATTTTTTCAAAACGGAAAATAACCGTGAAACAGGGATTATCCTCTGCGATGCAAACTCCAGAGGGATTCATTCTATGTTTAGTTTTTTGATTTTAAAAACTCTTCTGCTCTTTGACTACTTCTGTTATAAAAACATTAATCATGCAGGCCGGAGAAAAAAAAGAACAGCCCGCTGAATTCATAGATTATTTAAATGATATGCTTTATTCTGATTCTAATTTAAATTTAGTAACCATGTTTTATGGAATTTTCAATTCGAAAACAAATGAGCTTTATTCCGCATGTGCAGGGCATGTACCGCCCATTTTAATTTTCGAATCAAAAATTGAGAAACTGAAATTAAAAAAGAATTTTCCTTGTGGCATTTATTCAAAGCAGCAGCTGCATAAAATGGGACGCCCTTTTACTCTGAGTCAAAATACAATTCCTGCAGGCGCCAAAATTTTATTTTACACAGACGGACTTACCGAATGTCATGATCCGAATCAACTAGTTTTTTTTGAAGAAACTGAAATGCAGAAAACCCTTGAAGCAAACTCCAGGCAAAACTGCCACATGATAGTTCATCATCTTTACGAATCTGTAAAAAAGTTCAAGGGCGATGATAATTTCCCAGATGACATATTCATCATCTGCCTCGAGACGATTCAATAAATGGTCTTATGATTTCCCGGATCACTATTCGAAGCATAAATTTGTTATTAGTGATTTATTAAACTCAGGTGATTGATCATATTATTTTTTCCGCTGAAAACATTTTCATTTCCCCGCAGTTTTTAATAGTCCGCACTCCGATTTCTCTGCATGTAATTTCATCTTTTACAATCTTGTAGGTATCTTCTGAAATATTGACGCAGTCAGGATCTCCGCTCGATTCCATTCGGCTTGCAATATTGACAGCATTACCCCAGATATCATAGCTGAATTTTTTATGCCCGATAATACCTGCAACGATCGGTCCCGTATGAACGCCAATTCTTGCATTCCAGGAAAACGGATTGTCTTTTGAGTCATTTCGCATATAATCTCTGATTTCAAGGGCTGCTTTTACGCAGCGAACTGCATGATCGGAACATGTTTCAGGTATGCCGCCCGCAAACATGTAGGAGTCTCCGATGGTTTTCAGTTTTTCAAGTCCATATTTGTCAATGATTGTATCGCAGGCGCTGAAATACCGATCCAAAGTTTCCACAAGTTCGCTGGCGCTCAGATTGCCTGCGGTACGGCTGAATCCCACAAAATCTGTAAATACAACTGTTGCTGAGTCATAATGAACGGGAAACGGCGTTTTGTCGTCCCTGAGTTCGTCGGCAAGAGCATCGGGCAGAATATTTCTGAGAAGCTTATCGCTTCTTGCCCTTGCCTCCTGAGCTAAATTATACATATAGATAAAAAATGCTTCCTGAAAGATGCCGCTGAGCTGGTCAATAATGGAAGTATATTCATCGATGGGTTCAAATCCCAGAAAACGAAATCTTTTTTCAATCAAACGATTCATCGTAATTTCCATTTTATTAAAATATCGGAAATTAACATCCAGATCGACTACACGCCGGTTGATAAAATACTCGGTTATATACTGAATCAGGACTTTTCTGATTTCATCAGAAGGATTCAGAATAAATTTCAACCGATACATAAAAAACACATTCATTGCTTTAAATGTACCATTCTCATACGGTGGCACTCCCGGAAGACGACCTGCCGATTCAAACCATTCCTGCATCAAATTGGGAGAAAATCCTTCCGCATCTTCTGGTTGTTCATTTTCAATGCCGGGAACCAAACGGTCCAGTTCCTGAAGCATCTGCTCCGTATGTTCTTTAAATGTAATTCCTTCGCTTGTTATATTGGAAAGAAGCTCCTCTGATTTGTGCAGTTCGCAAACAAGATGAAGTCGATGACAGCGTGCAAGTTCCCTGGCCGCTTTTTTTCTTGCATCAATATCAGGAAAATTCAATTTTCAACCTCATCGCATAGTATAAAACGTCAAAATAAAAAAGAATAACTGCACTATTTATTTTTACTCAGATTTTTCAGTATTTCAGAATGGTCCATCAGTTCTGAAATCGGATTTAAGATTTTAAGACCTGCTTCATGCATCGACAATCTCCCTGACATACAGCAGTCACGGGCAATAATGACAGAATAACCTGAATCATAGGCAGAAAAAGCCGCAGACAGTACTGCATAATGAGTGACAACCCCGCACAAAACAACAGTGCTTATGTCATCGGCTGATTTTTTAGCTTTCGAAGGGAATTTAAAAAATCAGCCGCATTTTTTCTTGCAGCTGAAAATCGGAATAACACCTCAGCGTCCTGATTGACCATTCCGCCGCCTTTGTCGCAGACGTCTTTTTGAAAATCCAGAAATAAAAAAGAGGTTCTTGCGGGATCAATTTTATTTTGAATTTTTGCGATCATGAAGCCGTTAGTTTCATCCTTGATTGATTTATGCAATCAATTAACGTGATTTAATAATTCCCTGTTCAATCAATGTTTTTGCCGTTTCAAGTATAGATTGTTTTGCCGACACCGGATCAATCCCGAGCAGGCTTTTCAGCCTGTTGTTGCTCAATTTTCTGTGGACTCCCAGTTCATTCAGGACGCTTCGCGTTTCTTTATCTAAAAGAGAAAACAGCCTTACTGCAAAATGCGGCAGGGTCTTTTGCGGGATTTTATATCCTTGATCTGCATATTCATTATGCAGGATTTCAGCAATTTCTTTAAACCATAAAAATCTGTCCGTGACGGCAATGCGCTTTCCAGCGGCAGCCTTTTCGGTCATGGCGCTGATATGGGCTTCTGCAACATCCCGTACATCGCAAATCTGAAATCCCATTTCAGGCAGAGCGGGCATGGCTCTTTCCATCAGCTTTTTTACAAGTTCTGCAGAAGGACTGAAATCTTTTTCCAGAACAGGTCCAAGTACTGCCGATGGATTGATGGCGACAAGCTCCATCGTTTCTTTGACTTCATTCTCCATAAAATCCCAGGCTGCTTTTTCCGCCATGGTTTTGCTTACAATATAGGGTGTCAGATCCGGCCCGTTTATGTCTGTCCATGTATCTTCGTCAAGAAGTGATTCGTTTTTGGGAGGAAGATGCCCGTATGAAATGGCAGCCATGGAAGATGTAAGAACCACACGCTTTACTCCGCCGGCAAGAGAAGATTTCAAAACTCTCAGCGTACCTTCGCGTGCAGGGCGGATCAGCTCCTGTTCAGGATCTTTCGGCAGATAAGAAAGAAAGGGAGAAGCCATATGAAGAACATATTTTGAACCATGAACTGCTTCGGCCCAATTGTTGTCGGAAAGCAGATCTGCCTGAATGAATTTAAGATTTTCATCGGAAAATTCAGCATGTTTATGCAGAAGTTTTCTTAAGGAAGACTCACGGTTCAAATTTCGAATTGTAGCAGCCACGCTATATTTTTTTTCAAGAAGTTTGATAATTGAATGCGATGCTATATATCCAGATCCGCCTGTGACTGTTACCTGAACTTTTTCCATTTATAATCTCCTTAAAATATTGTTAATTATTTATATATTCGATGTTTTGCATAGAAAAAAAGTTCTAAATACAGGCCTTTTTAGATCCCATTCATATAAAACTCAGATACGGACACTTGAAACTGCAGATTTGTAAGTATAAATTCAACTAAGACGTTAATATGCAGACAGAATCCCTTATAAATTATTAAACTAGTATTAATACTTTATAAGGAATCTACAGGAAACAACTCTTCAATTGTTAAAAAACGAAAAGCTAATATTTTCAAAACAAAAACGAATTATCGAATCTTCTTCAGCCATCCTGAAATTGCATTTCCAATTTTTGCAGGATGGTCTTCCTGGATATAATGCTTTCCTTTCCCAAGAAAGGCTGTTTCAAGATTTTTGATTTCTTTTTCCATGGCCCGGACGCTTTTTTCGTTTAAAATCATGCCTGGTTTTGCCCAGAGTAAAAGCTTGGGAAT
>JAOUOA010000222.1 GCA_029880625.1 Spirochaetia bacterium | reverse complement strand
GATTTGTTCTCCGCAACTTCGACAATACATAATTCAACAAAAGAAGATAAATACAATTTTTTTGTATAGAAAAAAATTTTTATTGATTAAGTTTATGCTAAATCAATAATTGTTTTTAAAAAAAACCTTGGAGGGTTATATGAACGAACAAAAAGATTGGATGATAACACTGTTACTCTGTTTGTTTGTTGGGGTGATGGGAGTTCACAGATTTTATGTAGGTAAAATCGGAAGTGGCGTTGCCCAACTGCTTACTTTTGGAGGATGTGGTATCTGGTCTTTAATTGATCTTGTTATGATCATTACAGGAAGCTTTAAAGATTCTGAAGGCAGAGATCTTCTTCGTAAGTAAGTAATCTTTAGTATGTATTAACCGGATTCGCTATATAGTGATGAAGGTTATATACATATTTTTATTAAATTTTTCTTTCTGACTCATTATTAAGGAACTGCATCTCTTTATCTGATTTATTGTTTTAGTTTGTTTCTGTAAAATTCTTCAAGTTCTTCCATAATAAAGCTTACAATAATTTCAGTTTTTTCCTCAGACTTATTTTCTGTTTTAAAAATATAATTTTCCATCCTTTCGAGAAGAAAATTAATAATAATATCCTTTTTCTTTGTTTTTTGATTTGATCTGCAGTGTGCAATATGCATCTTTAATGCACCGGCCTGTGCTTCTGGTATTTTGGTTTTATTATGAACTTCAAGAAAAAGCCGTAAACGCTCCATAATCTGTTTTTGCAATTCTTCACTCATGAAATCCTCCTTACGGTATTTAATTTATGTGTTTCAGTTAAAGCCGAATCATGGATTTTATTTTTACAAAGTTTCTTTAAATGAATACCCATGATTAAAATGCTAGATCCTTTGTTAAAATTAAAAAAATATCATTCTATAAATGCAGATCAATCAGGAATGTTTACATGATTTCTGTATGTGTATCGCAAAAAGCAGCCGGGTTTGTTTTTTGCCATTTTGATTCTTTTTTCCATTTTCATAGTTTTAATCATTTCTTCAGCCCTGGATTGTATCTCATCATGAATTTGAAGATCGAGGTTTATAAATTCATTTCCCTGAAGCTTTGAAAGCGCTTCAAAAAGAGCTTCAAGGGAATCTTCAGGATTGGAGTTTTTTTTGCAGCCGTGATTCACAGCAAGACCTGAAATTCGCTTCAATTCCAGACGGGTGAAATCTCCCTGGAGTGCAATCAATGAATTTTTCAGGGTAGAAGAAAGAAGCGTTCTGGATTCATCCGAAAGTTCATTTCCCGCATATTCAACGATAATGCTTTCCATTCCGTTTGCATTGTAAAGGATATTTACATCAAGGAGAATTCCTGCTTCTTCAGGAAAGCGGAGATGAATCAGTTCAAAGGCGCGTTTTACAAGATCTGAAGCATGTTTGTCCCGTACTGCGTCAAAAAGAGTATTCTGATTCGTATCAAATGTTAATTCTGCCGGCTTTATGCTTTGAAGATCGGATTCCCCCGCCACCCTGACAAGAGAAATGCGGGAAGTATAATCTTTGTAATTTTTCTGAATATTCTCATTCAGTTTGTTTTCCAGCTCCTGTGCATTGATTTTATTTGCTGAAAAAATAATGGTTCCGCTGACTCCCTCGCGGGTAAAATTCAGCCGTTCTGCTCCGCGCAGAACACTTGCGCCTTCTATGGAATTCATGAAATTATTGATGTGAAGACGTACGGTTTCTGTATCACGCAAGAATAAAAGAGAGGTGATTAAAGGATAGCTGATAATCAGAATTAAAAATGTCGGATACAGGAATCTTCTTCGTGATGGTTTTAGGGATGTGAAGGTCCTGTAGGTGTCAGAAGATTCAAGAAGGCTGAAAAGATTTTCTTCTTTTCTGTCTGATTTTGCCTCTTCAAGAATTTTTGAAATATCAATTCGTTTATAAATAAAAAAATAAAACAGGGAAGTGGTAAGGATGATTGCAAAGAGATTTGTCAGGAAAAGAAGAAATCCGCCCCACATCATTTCAGGATTAAAAGGGAATCCCAGTCCAAAACCGATCACGCATAAAGGCGGCATTAGAGCTACGCCGATTGCTGCGCCGGGAGCTACGCTTCCGAGGACAACCTTTCCTTTTGATCTTACGGAAGAAAACCCGGCCACAATTCCGCAGAATAATGCAATGAATAAATCCAGAAGCGTTGGGTTTGTTCGGGCAAGAATTTCCGGCGTTGCCTGGTGTGCGGATGTAATGACAGTGATGAATGCAGATGTTAAAACAGCAATGATTACGCTGATTACAATCGTGAGAAGAGATTTTATGCCCAGATAAATATCATTCAGAGCAATTCCCAGACCGAGTCCTGTAATGGGGGCCATAAGCGGCGAAACAAGCATCGCTCCAATGATGACGGCCGGACTGTTGATGATCAGCCCCAGGGTGGCAATCCCGCAGGAAGTGACCACAAAACTCCAGTATGGAAATGAAAGATATCCAGATTCGCTGTCAATCGTCTCAAACATCAGGATCTTATCCTGGCGGGTGACTTTCAGTCTGTATGGAATTCTGTGAAGAGCACCGATAAAAGAATCCATCATCCGGCCTGCCGTTGTAACGGACGTTTCTTTAATTACAGCAGGCAGCGTTGGAGTTTGCTCTGGATTCTTTTTCTTATTTTTTCTCATGACCGAATCACTTCAGAAAATTACGAAGCACAGTATGGAGAATTCCGCCGTTTTTATAATATTCAATTTCAACAGGCGTATCCAGTCTGCAAATAACCTGAAAGGTTTTTTCATCTGCCTTAACTGTCAGTTTTTGAAACGGTCTGAGGCTGTCAGAAATTCCTTCAATGGAATAGCTCTCCAAACCGGTCAATCCCAGGTTTTCATGACTTTCGCCTGGAAGAAACTGAAGGGGCATGACGCCCATTCCTGCAAGGTTGGACCTGTGGATCCTTTCAAAACTCACCGCAATCACGGCTTTAATTCCAAGAAGAAAGGTTCCTTTTGCGGCCCAGTCCCGCGAAGATCCAGTTCCGTACTCTGCGCCTGCAAGTACGATCAAAGGCGTTTTATTTTCTCTGTATTTAAGGCTGGCATCATAAACGCTCATTAATCCGCCGTCTATATGTTTTGTCCACCATCCTTCTTTATCTGCAAGATGGTTGCGAAGCCGGATATTTGCGAATGTTCCTCTTGTCATGACCCTGTCATTTCCGCGTCTTGCTCCGTATGAATTAAAATCCTTTTTAGGAACTTTGTTTTCAATCAGAAATTTTCCCGCAGGCGAATCTTCAGCAATGTTCCCGGCTGGACTGATATGATCCGTTGTCACAGAATCTCCAACCTTGATCAGAACACTTGCATTTTCAATGTTTCCGAGAGGTTCAAGCTCCAGCGGCATGTCCGTAAAAAAAGGAGGTTCCTGTATATAGGTGGAATTTTGATTCCATTCATATACCTTGCCGGAAGGAGCTTTAATCTGATTCCACATTTCGTTGGAATTTTCTATGCTGCTGTAGCGGTTTTTATACATTTCAGGAGTCAGCGATGAGGCAAGAGCATCATTGATTTCTTTTTTTGAAGGCCAGATGTCTTTCAGGAAAACATCTTTGCCATCCTTGCTTTTTCCCAGCGGTTCTTTTTCAAGGTCAATATCGACCGTTCCTGCGATTGAATAAGCTACTACAAGCGGAGGGCTTGCAAGAAAGTTTGCTTTTACATGAGGACTGATTCTTCCTTCAAAATTCCGGTTCCCGCTTAATACGGAAGTAACAACCAGTTTATGATCGTTGATTGTTTTTACAACATCTTCTGAAAGAGGGCCGGAATTGCCGATACAGGTAGTGCATCCGTAACCAACGGTTTGAAAACCCAGTCGGTCAAGGTAGTCAGAAAGTCCCGCTTGATCCAGATAATCTGTAACAACACGGGATCCAGGAGCAAGGCTTGTTTTTACATGAGGCATTTTTTTAAGCCCGAGCTCTACGGCTTTTTTCGCAAGGATTCCCGCACCGATCATAACTTCTGGATTAGAGGTATTGGTGCAGGAGGTGATTGCTGCAATGACCACGCTTCCATGATCCAGGCCTTCGGAGCTTTTGCTTTTTTTAATGCCGAATCCTTTTTCGTCAACAGGCGCTTGAAGGATCTTTTCCCAGGTTTGTTTCATGGAGGAAAGATTGATCCTGTCCTGGGGCCGTTTCGGGCCTGCAAGGGCCGGTTCAACATCTTTCAAATCCAGCTCCAGAATATCTGTATATTCCGGATCCTGCGAAGATTCATCCTGAAACAGACCCTGTTCTTTAAAATATTGTTCAACGGTTTCAGCGGTTCTGGAATCTCTGCCTGTTTTTTTCAGAAAATCAATTGTTTCTGCATCGACCGGAAAATAACCGCAAGTCGCTCCGTATTCAGGAGCCATGTTGGCAATGGTCGCACGATTCGCAAGATTGAGATGAGAGAGTCCCGGGCCGAAGAATTCTACAAATTTTCCAACCACGCCCTTTTGTCTGAGCATTTCTGTGATGCGGAGAACAAGATCCGTTGCCGTTGCTCCTTCGCGGAGTTCTCCTTTTAATTTAAATCCTACAACCTGGGGGAGGAGCATGTAGAGGGGCTGATCGAGCATTACAGCTTCCGCTTCAATTCCACCCACGCCCCATCCGAGTACGCCGAGTCCGTTTATCATGGTTGTATGAGAATCTGTTCCCACAAGACTGTCCGGAAAAAGAATGTCTTGTTTCGTAAGAACAACAGAAGCAAGGTGCTCCAGATTTACTTGATGGATAATTCCGGAACCCGGCGGGATGATGCCGAGATTTTGAAAAGATTTCTGGCCCCATTTTAAAAATTCATATCGTTCCTGATTGCGTTCAAACTCCATTTCCATATTTTTTTCCAGGACGCCGCTTTCGCCTGCAAAATCCACCTGAATGCTGTGGTCAATTACAAGGTCAACTCTGACTCCTGGATTTATTTTTTCAGGATCTCCTCCCATTCTCACCATGGCGGATCGAAGAGCGGCAAGATCAACCACTGCAGGAACCCCGGTAAAATCTTGAAGAACAACTCTTCCGGGCTTAAATGCAATTTCCTGATCGCTTTCTTTTTTGGGATTCCATTCAAGAATTTGAAGAACGTCTTTATCGGTTACCTGAAATCCGTCATGGTTTCTGAGGGCAGATTCCAGAAGGATCCTTAAAGAATATGGAAGGGTTTTGATTTTTCCCGGTTTAATCGTTTCCAGAGAATTCAGACTGTAAATTTTAAATTCACCCAATGCTGTTTTCAGGTTTTTCTGTGCGTTAAAAGGGTTCTTCATTTATATATTTCCTCTCAATTTTATTTAGGGTTTCTGTCTTAAAAGATGACATGAAATTTCAAGGTTCTATATACGCTATTTTTTTCCTGGTTTACCCTGAATGATTTCATTTGTTTTATTTTTGCTTTTTTGTCCTCTGATCATTGTTTTGAGATACCGGAAAATGGAATTTTTTTGAAAGAGCTTTCAAATAGCCCTGATCCATTTCCTTTAACCCGAGATTCCCTAATTGAAACAATCCGAGAGAAGACCTATGATCAATTTTCGTGATTTTTCAATTGGATTTTACTCTGATCTTCAATGTATACCATGA
>JAOUOA010000220.1 GCA_029880625.1 Spirochaetia bacterium | reverse complement strand
GTTACTGTCCATTTTAACGAAAATTGCCGAATTTTTGAGCCTCAGATACAGGATCAAAACCATTCTCCAGATCTCAACTGATTTGAAAACTTGCTTTCATTAAGATATATGAAAACAGGCTCAAAACACAAACCATTTTTGGTATAAAATTCCAGCGCCGGGTTACGGATGAGGAGACTTCTTTAAGATCATCTTTTTCCAATCCTTCCTGCGGTCAAATAAATTTGTTTTTGTTTCCTTTCGAAAATCCATTGATTTGCTAAAGTATGGAATAAAATCAAAGAAAATGAAGTTTTCAGGGTTGTGACATGAACTTAATGTTGAAAAAAAGGGGCCATTTTCAATTTTTGGTCAATGTCCTTCCCTGAATTCTCATCCCGTAAATCAGTTTCCGAAAGCGAGCAGGAAATCCTTTCTTTCTGGAAAAAAGAAAATTTATTTAAAAAATGCATCAATCAGAATAAAAACGGACCGCTATATGTTTTTTTTGAAGGCCCGCCCACTGCAAACGGAAAACCTGGAATCCATCATGTACTATCCAGAGTTTTCAAAGATATCTATATCCGCTTTTATACACAGAAAGGGTATAAAATTCCCCGTATGGGAGGATGGGACTGTCATGGACTTCCTGTGGAAAGAGAAGTAGAAAAACAGCTCGGCATCAAAACAAAATCAGAAATTGAAGAAAAATACGGCCTTAAGAAGTTCAATCAGCTCTGCAGAAAATCCGTACTTCAATATGTAGATGAATGGAAATCCTTCAGTGAAAGGCTTGGATTCTGGATTGATCTGGAAAAAGCATATTTTACAATGGATAACCATTATATTGAATCGGTATGGTCTCTTCTTAAAATCATCTGGGAAAAAGATTTAATCTATCAGGGATACAGAGTCGTTCCTTTTGATCCTGTCATGGGAGCAACCATGTCCGATGCTGAAGTCGCCCTCGGCTACAAAACTGTAGATGATCCATCCGTTACAGTCCGTTTTAAAATTCAGGACCTCCGATTTGCGAATACTTCCTTTCTTGTCTGGACGACAACGCCCTGGACGCTTCCTTCCAATGTCGCCCTTGCTCTTTCCTCATCGGAAGAATACTGCTGGATTGAACGGGAAGACGGCGAAAGATTAATCGTGGGCGGCTCCCTCTGCGAATCCATTATGGGAGATGAACCACACAAGATCCTGGAAACGCTTTCTGGCGGAGATCTTGCCGGAATTTCATACGAACCTCTTTTCAACTGGGTGCCTGATGATGCAGGGAAAAAGAAGCATTACACCATTCATGCTGAGTTTGTTACAATGGATGCGGGAACAGGAATTGTTCATATCGCTCCTTCTTACGGCGCAGATGACCTGGAAGCAGGTCAGAAGCATGATCTGCCTGTTCTCTACGGTGTGGGTCTTGACGGAAAGTTCATCCACGGACCGCTTGCTGGAAAATTCTTCAAGGATGCAGATCCCGAAATTATCAGAGATTTAAAAGAACGCGGACTTTTATGGAAATCAGAAAAATACCGCCATGAATACCCCTTTGGCTGGAGAACGGGAGCTCCGCTTCTCTATTATGCAAAAGATGCATGGTACATCCGTACAACGAAGGTTCGTAACGAGCTAATCCGCAATAATGCAGCAGTCAACTGGGTTCCCGATCATATTAAAGAAGGGCGTTTCGGGAAATGGCTGGAAAACAACAGAGACTGGGCGCTTTCTCGGGAACGTTACTGGGGAACTCCGCTTCCTGTATGGACGGATGGCGAAGGAAATTATGATATTATCGGAAGCGTTAAGGAATTGGAAAAGCTTTCGGGAAAAAAGCTGACGGGGATGGATCTGCACAGGCCCTTTATTGATTCGGTCACCTACAAGCATAAGAAAACCGGGAAAAAAATGAAACGAGTTCCCGAAGTTATCGACTGCTGGTTTGATTCAGGAGCGATGCCCTATGCTCAGTGGGGCTGGCCCGTCCGCGGGAAAAAAGAATTTGAAGAATTTTTTCCTGCCGATTTTATTTCGGAAGCTGTGGATCAGACCCGCGGATGGTTTTATACGCTTCTTGCCATTTCAACCATGGTTTCTGGAAAAGCGTCCTATAAAAATGTAGTCTGTCTTGGTCATGTGCTTGATGCAAAAGGCGAAAAGATGTCCAAGAGCAAGGGGAATACCGTCAATCCGAATGACGTATTCTCTTCGCATGGAGCCGATGCCATCCGCTGGTATTTTTTAACCGGAGCTCCCGCAGGAAATTCGCGCCGTGTCGGCAATCCGGGAAATCCGAATGACCCGGTCAGCATTGTTCACGGTTTTTTTAATATGCTGAAAAACAGCGCTGGTTTTTTTGCAATGTATGCAAATGTAGACGGAATAAAGCTTTCCAATGACTGGGAGAATCCGATTGCCGGGGCGCCCACATTCAAGAAACGTCCTGAAATCGACCGATGGATACTTTCTTCGCTTCAAATTCTGATCCGGGATGTGGACCGGGCTCTTACAGAATATGATTCTCAGAAAGCAGGACGTTTGATTGAGGGTTTCGCCGACAGTCTCTCCAACTGGTACATTCGCAGGAACCGCAGACGCTTCTGGAAAGGCGAACTGGATAAAGATAAGCTTGGCGCATACGATACGCTCCACAGATGTCTGGTAACGCTTGTCAGGCTGACTGCACCCTTTGCACCGTTTGCTTCGGATGAAATTTTCAGGAATCTGGTTTCGTTTGCTTCAAAAAAAGCTCCGAAGAGCGTACATATCTCCGGATGGCCGAAAGCCGATTTTAAAAAATGGTATGATGAAACAATGCTTCATGAAGGCAATACGGTGCAGAATGCGGCAGAACTGGGAAGAGCGGCGCGGATGCAGTCCGGCGTGAAAGTGCGCCAGCCACTTTCGCGTTTAATGATTCACGTAAATAAAGTTGAAGACCGTTCCGCCATCGAAAAAAATAGAGAAGTACTTCTTGAAGAGCTGAATGTAAAGGAGCTGGAATTCCTGGATGATTCTGCAGGAATTATCCAGTACCGGATCAAGCCCAACCTTCCGCGTATTGGAAAGAGTCTTGGACCGAGAGTTCGTGAAGTGCAGGAATTCTTGAAAACTTCCAACCCTGCAGAAATCGCGTTGAAAACAAGAGCCGGCGAAACGATTCAGATCGGAAGCAACGGTAATGCCATTGAACTTGAGCCTGAAGATTTTATTATTGAATCTTTATCAAAAGAAGGTTCTTCTGCAGCAGAGGGCAATGGACTGCTTGTCGCTCTGGACACCCAGCTCAGCGAGGAACTGATTCTTGAAGGGCTTGTCCGGGATCTTATACGAAATATTCAGGAACTCCGAAAAAAATCCGGGCTCAATGTTACCGACAGAATCCAGATTTACATAGAGGGAAGCGAAGGAGAATTTGCACGAGCTGTGGAAATGTTCAGAAATTACGTTGAAGGGGAAACTCTTTCAGCAGTACTGGAAAAGCCTGCAAAAGGGAAGCCTTCAGGAGAAGATGAAATCACGCTTGGTGAAAATCAGCTGAAGATTTTCATCTGGAAAGAACTACAGGAATGAGGGAGAGGTAATCCGCTATCGGGAGCAGTTTGAAGGATGATTTTTCCTATCATCTTTCAAATTTTTTCTTTACTCAAAAAAGAACTATATTAAATATACTCCCATGCCTCCATTTGTTCCTGTAAATAAGACGGGTTTTCTTGAAACCGTTAATGCCTGCATCAATCATGAAGAAAGAGTCCATCAGTTTTACCTGCGCCATGCAGAAAGCCTTCCTGCAGGAGAAATAAAAAAACTTTTTTCCATGCTTGCAGGGGATGTAAACGAGCATATCAAATTAATCGAGCATATCAGGGAGGATGTCTTAAAAAATAATGCACAGCCCAACTTGAAAATGGCTGCAGATGTCCAGAGTTTTCAAAATACATCTCTTTACAAACTCATGCGCAGGCTTGACCGAAATACAGATCAGCATGTAGGTGAGGATGAACAGGAAGCTCTGGTTCTGGCAGCAAGAGAACATGCTGACAATTCTGAATTTTACGGTAAAATGATCAAGCGATTCAAAGATCCGTCCATTCAGCTTTTGTTTAAGACTCTGTCAAATTTTCAGGATGAAAACAGGCTGATGATTCAGTCGTATCTTGCGCTATTTCCTCAGGGATCGCAGAATATTGGAAAAGATTATTACTGGGACGATGACCAGATCCATGAAGAAGTTCAGAAAACTCCGGACACTGCCGGCCGCCGGCCTGAAAAAGATGTCGTTCGTGCAAAACTCAAAAAAGGAAAATCAAATCTTCGAAAGTCATCCTGAGTTTCCTGATGTAAAAAATATCAAGATTTACGATTTTTTCTTTCTTTTCTCTTTTTCATTTTTACTTGTCCTGGAAAAAAGAATTTAAATAAAGCTTTTCATTTAAGACAATCTCTGAATTCAAGTATTTTCATGGTGAAAGTAAATTCATTCAGGGCTCTTCGTCCTGTAAAAGAAAAAGCGCATGAAATCATCTGCCCACCTTACGATGTGGTGGATACAGAAGAGGCAAGAACTCTTGCCGGAGACAATCAAAATTCTTTTCTGCACATTGTCCGTTCAGAAATTGATTTCCCGGAAGGACACAATCCTTACGACGAGGAAATCTATGCAAAAGCAAAGGCAAACCTGGAACGATTGGTTTTTGAAGGTCTCATGAAGCGTGATGCGGAGCCTTCCGTGTTTGTCTACAGGCTTGATGCGAACGGGAAATCTCAGTATGGACTGGTTTCCTGTCTCCATGTGGACGATTATACCGAAAACAGGATTCTGAAGCATGAATTTACCCGCCGTGAGAAAGAAGATGACAGAACAAAACATATTGATACGGTCGGCGCCAATACTGGATTGATTTATCTCATGTACAGGAATTCGGCTCTTCCAGAACTTGCAGAGATTCTGGAAACAACTGCCTCCGGTGAACCACTTTATGATATTACAGAAAATGAAGTGCGGCACAGGATTTACGGCGGAGGCGAAAATATTCAGCGACTGATTTCATCAGCAGAAAAACTTTCGGGAGTTTATATTGCAGACGGACATCACAGGGCGGCATCTTCTGCCAGAGTCGCCAACCTCAGACGCGAACGTGCAGGAACATTTGACGGAAACGAACAATTTAACTGGTTTCTTACTGTTCTTTTTCCCGATCATCTGCTGAATATCCTTCCCTACAACCGCGCCGTAGCAGATTTGAACGGCCTCAGTGCAGATCTGCTGATTTCAGGAATTGAAAAAAAAGGATTTTCTGTAAAAGAGGGCAGAAAGGAGAGACTGGATCTGCATGAATTCAATATGTATCTTTCAGGCAAATGGCATACACTTACTGCAAATCCGGAACTCTACAGTGACGCTGATGAGGTAAGCCTTCTGGATGTAAGCATTCTCCAGAACCATATTCTGGGACCGCTCCTGGGAGTGGATGATCCAAGAACTTCAGAAAAAATAAAATTTGTAGGCGGGATTCGGGGCGAAGCAGAACTGGAAAAGCTTGTGGATTCTGGAAAATTTTCAGTTTCGTTTTCGCTTCATCCGGTTTCCACTTCGCAGCTCATGTCGATTTCAGATGCAGGAAAGGTGATGCCTCCGAAATCCAC
>JAOUOA010000040.1 GCA_029880625.1 Spirochaetia bacterium | reverse complement strand
CCAGTTACCTTTTCTGATCTGAAAGGCCACATCATCCACTGCCCGGATGGTTTCTTTTTCAGCATAAAACAGCCCCGCAAGAGAACCGAGAAAACCTGACTTTCTTTTCCTGATCAGAAATTCTTTTGATAAATGATTTACATTAATTTCAATATCCATAAAATCCGGCGAAACCTATTTTTTTTTAATCACATCCCCTGTCTAAAACTATTTTCTTTCAGAATTTTTATCAGGAACTTACGGTTGACCTTATTATGATGCCGGTTCCATCGGTCTTCTTTCAGACTTAAGTAATCAAATTTTTCACTTTTGAAATCATTTTTTTAAATTTCAGCTTCTCTTCAGTTTTCATTTTTTTTAAATTTCAGCTTCACAGGATCAATGTATGATATAGAATCGTCCATGAAAGGGCCCATAAACCTTCATGAATTTTACCGGATACAACAGAATGACTGAAATCAATAACAATCTCGCTGCCATTGATTTAGGAACCAATTCATTCCATCTGGTTGTTGTAAAACCTCTTCCTCACAATAAATTCCATATCCTTGATTCC
This sequence comes from Spirochaetia bacterium, assembly GCA_029880625.1. Lineage (GTDB taxonomy): Bacteria > Spirochaetota > Leptospiria > Leptospirales > Leptonemataceae > JAOUOA01. Next base: position 10,627 of record JAOUOA010000040.1, on the reverse strand, counting down.
GGTAAAGTTACCGTTCGTCTCGGAACCGGAGCAATTGACCTTGATGCCATCAAAGAAGATGCAATGCAAAGAGGGCTTGAAGCGATACAGTATTTCAAGAAAATTGCAGATTCTCAGAAAGCTCAGATTCATGCCGTTGCTACTTCAGCAGTCCGGGAAGCAAGAAACCGGGAAGATTTTATCTCTTTGATTGAAAAAGAATGCGGTATATCCATCAATGTCATTTCCGGACATGAAGAAGCAAGACTGATCTATCTTGGAATCCTTCAGGCTCTTCCTTTCTATAACAATCAGATCCTTACAATTGACATTGGCGGGGGTTCAACTGAATTTTTAATTGGGAAGCAGGGGAATGTTTTTTTTTCCGCATCATTAAAACTCGGAGCAATCCGTCTCAAAGACCGTTTTTTTTCGACGGAACCTCTGAAGAAAAATCATGTTGAAAAATGCAGGAGATTTATCAGGACCCATTTAAACGGAATCCTTGCTGAAACCAAAAACCTTGAAAGAGAACTGGCTGTGGCTTCATCCGGAACGGCAGAAACTCTGCATATGATTGCCATGTCTCATTTCAGAAAAAAAAATAAAAATCTTGAAATTGTTACAAAAGATGAAATTGATAAAATTGTAAAACTCCTCCTATCTTACGATACAGCGAAAAAACGCCTCGCTATTGACGGTCTTGACGAAAAGCGCGCTGACATCATTGTGGGTGCGGCAATTCTGATGCAGGAAATTATGAATGCCTTTCAAATTCCTGAACTCCATATTTCAGGATATGCGCTTCGCGAAGGAATTATATACGATGCTCTGAACCGGGAAATGGACAAGCTTTCCGAGATACGAAAACAGTCCGTAATTCATCTTGCAGAAAAATTTCATGACCCCAGAATTCCCCGCTCTGGCGCTTCGCTCCATATTGCCGATTTAAGCATCCAGCTTTATCAAGAATGCCTCAGAATCGGACTGATCGAATCCTCAGGAGAAAATGATCCTCTCCTTCTTGAATCAGCAGCAATCCTTCATAATATTGGGCTTGTTATCGCTCATTCGTCACACCATAAACACAGCGCTTACATCATCAGAAATACAGAGCATTTAACAGGATTTAATCTACATGAAATTGAAATTATCGCCCAGCTTGCCCGCTATCACCGGAAATCATTTCCTGCTGCAAGACATCCGGAATTCAAATTATTGTCCGATACAGACAAAAAACGTGTCGAAATCATGTCCTCTATCCTTCGGATTGCAACAGGCCTGGACCGATCCGGAAAAGGTGTGATTAAAGAAATTCATCTGGAACTGAATGACAGCCTGGTAACAGCTGTTCTGGCATTAAATGAAGAAATCAACGATGCAGATCCCTCTCTTGAAATATGGTCTGCAGAAATGAAATCGGAATTATTTGAGCAGACTTTCAGAAAAAAAGTCAGTTTCAGGATTCATTCGGTTTCTCAAGTATAACAACTGCCATACTGAATGTATCTGTATGACTGATGGAAAGATGGATCTGGGCTCCTCCCATTTTTTCAACATGTTTTTTTGTCTTCCCTGAAAGACGCATTCGCTTCTTTCCAAAATTTTTTCCTGCAACTTCTACATCCTTCATACTGATTCCATTCAAGTTTTTTCCCGTAAGGTTCAGGCATTTAATGAACGCCTCCTTAGCTGCGAAACGCGCTGCCAGATGAGGCACAGGATCAATATGTTCTTCGGCATATGCAATCTCCTCATCTGTATAAATCCGGGTTAAAAACCGTTTTTTATGTTTTTTATAAAGCGCTGCAATGCGGTCATTCTCAACAATATCCGTACCGAGTCCTAAAATCATGGAATAATGTGCTCCTTAAATCCTTTCTGTATAGCTGGGGGAATTGATTTTTGAATAATTTCAAACTGAAGATTCACTTTTTCCGGAATTACTTCAAGAATTTCCACTGAGATTGTCTTTCCCTCTGCAATAATATGAACATCATCAATAATGTAAGAAGGTTTGATCTCCTTGGCAGTATCGTCATAAAAAACCGGGCAGTAAACGCCAAGAGAAATATCGCTTTCCTTTACTTTCTGGCCCTGAGGAAGAATCCTCACACTGGCAGTTTCTGAACCGTAGGACTTCATTTTCAATCCCGGAATCGGATTCAGGCATCGAATTGGAATATTATCGATCTGCATTTCGCCTTCGTCTAAATGATCTTTTTCAAGAAGACGGACTGATAACTCAACATCTCCAGTAAACTCTTCCGCTAACGAAACAAATTCAGGAAGTGCAAGCAGTTTTCCCTTCCCTGTTCGAACAGAGCCTTTTTCTTCAAGGATCATCGGTTCTGTTCGTAGTTTAATATCCCCTGAAATAATTCCATAAGGACCTTTGATTGTCAGAGCAGGCGGCGTGATTCGGAGATAACCCCGTCTATAATTTTTCCCTGTACGAATCTCATAGACAGGATCAATAAAAACTTTCCGTTTAAGTTCCCTGTCCAGCTTGATTACAATTTCTTCTTCCTGAAAATCCGCTTTGATTTCATCAGGAAGATCCGGTACAAGTTCTGGCTGATAAATATTTTCTCCCTGCTGAATATTATGATTTACCAGATTGATTCTGAAATCAGAAACATTAAAGTCAATAATATCATACATCCCGTAAAATTTTACAGGAATAAAAGAAGGAACCCGGGAAGCAAGAACATACTCACTCGGTATCTCTGGTCTGTTCACGCGAATATTTAAAACACGGGTGATATTTCTGGAATACTGTACATACCAGAACAAAAACAAAGCAGTCGCAAAGCTACCCAGTTTAATCTTCCAGTTTACTGTGATCATATCAAGCAATTTCATAATCCATTATTTCTCTTTCATCAATTTTCAATACAGGACCCAATTCCGGGAAAAACTAAAGAGCGGCCATGAGAATCTTCTCGCAGCCCAAAACTTAAATTTTTTAAGATTTAAAAATATTAAAAGATTTTTTTCCCTCCAATATTTCAGCCAATAAAAGCGGCAGCTTAAGGGGTGATATATCGTTCTGAAGCTGGCCGTTAACAATGACATTAATACTTCCGGTTTCTTCAGATGTTACAACTACAACGGCATCTGTATCTTCAGAAATTCCCATTCCCGCCCTGTGCCTGGCACCGTGAGTTTTTTTCAGGATTCTGGAATTGGACAACGGAAGATAACAGGAAGCCGCCACAATCCGATTCCCTTCGATAAGAACAGCTCCGTCATGAAGAGGCGAATCTTTAAAAAAGATTGTTTCAAGCAGTTCGCTGGAGATAGCGGAATCAACCTTTACTGCATGATCAATAATATGATGCGGGCGGATTTCACGTAAAATTACAATGAGAGAACCGACTTTCTTCTGAGCCATATTTCTTACAGCATCGCAGATTTCATTGATGGAAATGGAGCCGGTGGGACTGATCCATTGAAAGATCGGCATCCTTCCAATCTCAGAAAATAGACGACGCAGTTCGGGCTGCATGAGAACAATCAGACCGATCACAAGGTAGGATGATACGTTCTGAATGATCCAGGCAACGGTGGCAAGATGAAACTGCCTGGAGATTATATCGATCACTAAAATCAAACCAAAGCCGACAATCAGCTGCATGGCCCTGGTACGATTCAAAAGTATGTAAATTCGATATAAAAAATACGAAACAATGAAAAGATCCAGAAAGATCAGAATGGGATTTATGATTTCAATAAATCTTTCAGGCATTTCTCACACGCATTATGACGATAATTTCAAGACATCCTTCATCTGGTAAATCCCTGGCGGCTGATCAGCCAAAAAGAATGCTGCGCGAAGCGCTCCTCTGGCGAATGTATTTCGCGATGTAGCTCTGTGGGTAAGTTCAATCCGTTCTCCATCCATAAAAAAACTTACTGTATGGTCACCTACCGTGTCGCCTCCCCTGACTGCATGAACTCCAATTTCGTTATGATCTCTTTCACCTGTGATTCCATAACGTCCGTAAACAACATCCTCTTCGCTCCTTTTCAGAGAATCAAGAATGACATCCTTGATTCTGAGCGCAGTTCCTGAAGGAGCATCTTTTTTATGCCGGTGATGCGCTTCTGTAATTTCTATGTCTGAAACGCTTCCAACCATTTTTGATACTGCAGAAGCAAGATAAAACAAAACATTGACACCCTGGGACATATTGGGTGAAATCAGAACAGGAACTTTATCTGCAATCGATAAAATTTTTTCTTTCTGTTCATCTGAAAACCCGGTTGTTCCCACAACAAGTCCTGCTCCTTTCTCTCTGCAGATTTCACTGACCGTAACGGTAGTTTCGGGGTTTGAAAAATCAATCACCACTTTCGATCCGTCGATGACAGTTTCAGGATCGCTTTTCAGAAGGATGCCTGTCTTTCCCAGACCGGCTAATTCACCTGCATCTGAATTGATATGCACAGATGCCGTATGTTCCATGGCGCCGGTAAGCCTTAAATTTTCAGATTCCGAAAGAGCAATAATAGACCGGCCCATTCTTCCTGCAGCCCCGATCATGGCAAAAGGGATCATTGATCTGCTCCGACATTTTGAATGATGACTTTCAATTTTTCTTTTTTATCAGAGTCCAGCTCCACAAGCGGAAGACGGATTGAACCGCTGCAAAGTCCCATGATTTCCGCTCCTGCTTTCACTGGAATTGGGTTGGTTTCCCAGAAAAGAGCATTCATAAAATCCAGGAGCGAATAAAAAATTTCATTCCCTTTATGAAAATCTCCTTTGAGATATTCATTCATCATGGAAACAATTTTGCCCGGGAAAAGATTGGATGCAACAGAAACCACCCCTTTGCCTCCAAGACCCATAACGGCAGGAATGATATTATCATCTCCTGAAAGCATGACGATTTTATCACCGCAGCTTTTCTGAACCTTTGCCATCTGTCCAGGGTCTCCGCTTGCTTCTTTCACTGCCTGGATATTTTCAACTTCACTGAGTCTGACAAGTGTGGGAACTTCAAGATTTACAGATGTTCTTCCTTTTATGTTATAAAGCATGACCGGTTTTGTAGAAGCTTCTGCCACTGTTTTAAAATGCATGTAAAGACCTTCCTGAGAAGGCTTGTTATAATATGGATTTACCAGCATCACAGCATCGACTCCGGCTTTACATGCCTCCACCGTTAAATCAATGGCTTCTCGGGTTGAATTGGAACCGGTTCCTGCAATAATCTGAATTCTGCCGTTTACAAATTTTACTGTATTTTCAATTAACTCTCCATGTTCTTTATGACTGAGAGTGGGCGACTCGCCTGTTGTTCCGCAAGGTACGATTCCGCTAACTCCTGACTGTATCTGCCGCTCAACAATTTCTTTGTATGCGCCATAATCAATATTTTTGCCATCCTTGCTGAAAGGCGTAAGAATGGCTGTATAGACACCCTTGAATTCCATAAATCTATCCTTATTTTCAACTATTTCCAGAGGCTCCTGTAGTTCAAATCAAAACTGCTTTTTTCTCAATCAAACAAATTTTATTTTTGATTTCCGGTTGTTTCTGAAATTGTGGATTCAATTTATTTTTTCGTTAATTTGATTCTGGAACTTCTACTTCTTTTATCACTACAGAACAGAAATCATTTAACAGCTCTTTACATTCTGCTGCATCAATTCCTGCTTTTGTTCTTTTCATTTTTTTTCCGAGTAATCAATTCACAACAAACAAAGGTATAAAAACCTCATTAAACAAAAGTCAACTCTTTACCTGAAAGAGCCCTGAATGCATGAATCATACTTCTGGGATCTGCCTTTCCTTTCCCCGAAATTCCAAAAGCTGTTCCATGATCGGGACTTGTTCTCAGAAAAGGAAGACCGACAGTTACATTGATTCCAGAATTGCCTTCAAGCGCCTTAAAAGGAATCAAACCCTGATCATGATAGGCAGAAAGGACAAGCCGGTAATTTATTAAATTATCTTTCATGAAAATCCCGTCGGCAGAAAAAGGTCCATCAACAGGAAGGCCGATTCTTCTCCAATTTTCTGCAGCTTGATTTAAAAAATCCACTTCTTCGCTTCCGATATGTCCGCCCTCTCCGGAATGCGGATTGATTCCGCAGAGAGCCCATTTCTTTTTTGAAAAAACTGCTAACTGGTTGGTTAACCTCAGCAATTTCGAAAGAGTTTCAGAACTTACCGTTTTTTTCAATTCCTGTGAAACCTTTGAAAGTGGAATATGAACTGTCAGAGGAATGACGCTGAATTTCCTGCCATGCATGAGCATCAATACGTCTGTTTGAAATCTTTCAGCAAGATAATCTGTATGTCCTGAAAAATGCGTTTGGATTCCTTCTGAAACCCATTCTTTAGATAAAGGGGCTGTTACAAGTCCTGAACATCCTGATGACAGAATATAATCACATGCTCTGCGGAGCGCTTCAAACGCAAGCATTCCGGAACCTTTTCCCGGATTTCCAGGACTCCAGTCACGGTAGATATCTACTGATGTCAGATCCACAATTGTGATTTGATTTCGTCTGTCGTTAGGGAAATTTTGATATTGTAAAGCCTTCTCATATTCTTTCAATGAGAGAACAACGGATGTCAAATTTGATTTTTTAGATGCGCTCAGAAACTTAGCTGTCTGCTTTGAATCGGATGTTGAAAAATAAAGAACTGGATACTTTGAAGAACGGATTGCTGGAATGGCACCGATGAGAATCTCAGGAGAGATTCCAGCCGGATCGCCTCCTGTGATGAGAATAGGATGGGGATTATTCTTTCCCTTTTGATTTTTCAAAGAGGCGATCCGAAGAAAGATTATCTTTACCGTATTCAGATTCAATATAATTTTTTGCTGAATGCTTGAGATCGTGAGAGATCATACATCTTCCTTCAAGAATGACACCATTTTGAATGATTAACTCAGGTGTGCTGATATCACCCAGAACCCGTGCTGTAGGCAAAAGCATGACCCGGTTTCTTGCTACAATATTGCCGATGATTACGCCCTCAACATTGACATAAGAAGCTGTGATATTGGTGCGGACACGGCCGGTAGCTCCAATATAAAGCTGTTCGGCCTGAAGTGATTTGCCTTCAAATTTTCCATCAATTCGAAGAGAACCGTTTATATAAAAACGGCCGCTGAAATATGAGTTTTCTCCAATGGTTGAGTTTGTCAGTTCTGAAGACGGTTTTACCAGTGCCATAATCCTTCCTTTATGACCATTTAAAATATTGAATCCTGTATATACAGAATTTTTTCAAAGATCATGAAACTTTTATTGGATTTATCGATTCCCGGATTTAAAATCTGGCAGATTCATTTTTTTAATTACCTGTTTAATAAAAATATTAAACTCAGTTATGGCATAAGAAACCGTTTGGCCGTTCAGTCTTTCAGCCTGTTCAAAACGTGAATTAAATTCAATGATTTCATCTTTATTTACTACGATACTGCCTGAAGAACTGATATCATCGACAAGCATGGATAAAAATACCGAAATCTCTCTCAGGAGAGAATTAGACTCCATTAAAAATATCCGGGATTGTTTGCTTTTCATTTTAAGCAGCTGTTCTCGAAAATCCTGTTTATCAGCAAGAGCATATTCTTCAATGGTTTCAGCCAGAACTTTTAGATTTCTCATTACATTGTCAATTTTATTACGAATGGAATCACGCATCCCTGCATTGGAAAAGTCCAGTTTTGTATGAAGTTCAGAAATGGCCGGCCAGTATTCTTTTTGGATCAGATGAAACACTGTCGATAAAAAATTAATATCATAATCAGAAGAATGAGGGCTTGCCTTATGCATTTCTATGGAGTCTACAAGCGATAACGCCTCACCCTGAGATTCAGCAGACTGAGAAGTTGCTGCAGGCTGGATCGGAACAGGAATTACAGCTTCTGTTGGCAGGGACATTCCAAAAGCTCTGGATAAATCATCAATATCAGCTGTCTGTGCATTTGCTTCAGGAGCCATCTGACTCAGCCGGGCTCTGTATTTGATAATTTCTTTGCGGATTCTTTCTACCTGTCCAGGATTTCCCGAGGTTCGAACGATAATCTCCATTTTACCGATCCGTTCCAGCATGATTTTTACTTCTTCCTGGCTTCTTTCTGGCAGAACATCATCCACGGTGAAAATCATACGGAACCAGCTTTTTTAATGCAATACATTTTTTCTGTGAGACTTAAAAAATCCGCGTAAACCGGCACAGCCTGGTAAAAAGTAAGCTTCATCATTGCATAATATTTAAAATGTATTAATGTATTAAATTACAGACTGGATGGAATTTATTAAAATATATTTTGTAAATTATACCTGGCTTTTCAGCAATCCTTGATTGATGGATCTTGCAACATTTTCAGCCTGCTGAGATTCACTGTTCCTTCTTAAACTGGAAAGGAGTTTACCATAATTCATCCATAATTTTGCATTTCCGGGATATTTCCTTACAAGCCATTCAAAATCTCTCAATGCTTCCATCAATCTGCCAGTGTAGATATAATTCATTCCTCTTCTGTATCGCAAATAGGAATCAGAAGTATTCATATTCTGCATGATTCCAATAGCTCTGTCATGCAGCTTTTGTGAATCAAAATATAAAGCGAGATATCTTCGAATAAACTGATTTTTTCCAGCAAGAGAATTTAATATATTTAAATTAGCAAATTGGACCAGATCCATCTGTGAGATTTTAATAGCAAAAAAATCAATTCGATCTGGATTATTTTTTACCAATGATAAAAGACTGGACAATGGATTATTATGCAAATACAGAAGATGCCTGATCCTGGAAGGAAATAAAACAAATGATTGTGCTCCTGGATTTTCCTGATCCATTACCTGCTTGAATTTTTCATAGTAGTAAGGAAGAAAATTTTTATCCTTTACAAATGACATTACAATTTCGTCTTCCATTTCTTTCAGACCAAGTTTCCGAATACAGTAAACAGTTTCATAAATAACCTCGGAGTAAGGAATGGTATTGCACTTTTTCAAAACGGATAAAAAGTTCCAGTATTTGCCGTTTTTCAAATAAAGATCCAGGACAATGCTATTGATTTCCTTTTCAGACATCTCCGATCTTCCTTCTCTTCTCAAAAGCATTACAGCTTTAAAAACTTGTCCTCGGTTCAGTAAATAGGCATATCGATCCTGAATGGATAAAAGGTCTCTTTCCCTGACAAACCTTCTTTGCTTAAAATTAATGTAGTAATGCTTTTCAAAAGAATCGCCGCTTAAAAACGAAGCATAATATTTTTCCAGTTTTAAATTTTTGTTTAAGTTTGCTGTACATGCAGATAAAACGTAAATTTTGTCGCATAAAATTCTTTTGGATGCAAAAATTCCTGCCAGATTTTCAATCCAGGTATCTTTTTGATTTTTATGGATATAGTTTAAAAATGAATTCAGAAGATCTTCATATTCAGGATTAATAATTTCTTCAGATTTTCCGTATAGTACCGTATTGTATACAAGTTGAAAAAAAGAAGCTGCAAAATCCAGCAAATCCTCTTCCATATTGTACGGTAGTTTCCACATCACAACAGGATGAAGATTCTTTACATAAGATAAATCTACACCCGGCAAAAAGGCTACAGGAAGACAGAAGTCATGTCTCAAATAATTTTTAAGCCGACGTTGAAAAGTATTGTTCAGCTCATAAAGATCGATATTTTCTGTCATGATTTCTACCTTTAAAATTCCCCACAGTTTCTAAAAAAGTCATTGATACCCGTCTCTATTGATTATGATTTTCAAAACCAGAGAACTCTTTTATTGAACTTCAGATTTTCTGATCCTGATAAAATTCCTTTACATGATCCCTATCCATCCGAATTGTTCCCTATATATTTCGAAAGATTTGCTGCTTTTCAGAAGAATAAAGTTCCGGTCATTTTTCTTATTACAGCAAAGAAAAAATGTTTCTTCATCCTTCAATTAAACCGATTTTTGATTATATTGAGATCAATAACATTTCAAATATTCCTTCCTGCCGGACATCTGTCTATGAAAACACAGCTATTTATGAAATTTTATCCTTTTCTATCTTATTCAGATAAAATTCTTTAAGCATAACCTGAATCTATATGAAAACCTATAAATATATAACCTTTCTGCTGTTCATTTTTCTTATTACATCAGATGCATCTTCTTCTCCTGGGGTATATAAAGACCCGGTGAGTCTGATCCGGGCCGGAAGGTGGCTGGATGTTAAAAATTACTTTCAGGTAAAAAAGCCTTATGCACTTCAGCAGAAATACATCCATGCAAGAGCTGTAGAAAATTACGGGAATCAGAACAATCTTGATAACACTGCAGAAAGCATCCAGCATTATCTTTTTGTTCTGAATATCAGCTGCAGTCAAATTTCATCTGAAGATGATTTTTTAAAATGTCTAGCAAAACATTCCCGGAAACAGAAGAAAAATCTTCATGAAAGACTTGCAATCTACCATGCTGCGAATGCAGCTTCCAAAAAAAAATGGCTCAAACTGAATTTAGCAATCCTGAAGCTTTCAAGCCTTCGGGAAAATGATCCGCTGACCAGAAACATTTATGGCGATACCATCGCAGCGTTATTAAATCTGCACTACAATGAAGAAGCATTGGCGCTTTCTTCAAAACACAACAATCTTTCGTCTCCGGT
>JAOUOA010000191.1 GCA_029880625.1 Spirochaetia bacterium | reverse complement strand
CGCCGCATACAACAAAGCAGGACGAAAATCAGAATCAATTGAATTTTATTTAAAAGCCGCTTCCCAAACTAACACTTCGTGGATTTTGAAATCAATATATACAAATTTAAAAAAGAATTACCCTGATTTATTTTCAACGGAAAATTCTTCCAGGCAAATTCTTCGCTACCTTGTATCTTTTTCCGCATACATGAATGAGGCAGAATTAAAATTTATCAAAAGTAAAATTTCTCACAGAGCGCTTATTTCAACGTCTGGACAGGAAACCATTCTTCATGACGGCATATTTCTAATTAAAACCAATCAGGCCAAACATACCAGGATCCTTTCAGAGAAAAATTACACCTACCTTTCGCAGAACCCTGACATCATCCGAATCTGGATTCAATCCATGGGAAAGAAAGATTTCCGCCATGCTGTAAATCTTCTGAAAATCTTTCACCATGCAAAACAGAACCGTGCATCGTTATGGCGCGCTGAAATCGACCTGCTCGAAGACTCTGGATCGAAAACACTGTATTTTAATGAACTGGTCGGTTATTTAAAAAAGAACCATTCCGACTACAGGCTGGCTGACAAATTATTGGCTGAATTAATCGGCACTGATTCCGGAAAGATTAAATGGGCAGATCACAATCTATGGGAAAAAGCCAGAACAGAACTGACAGGCCATACGGGCAGCGGCAGATTTATTTACTGGCTGAAGCGATATTATGAACACAAGAAAGACGCAGAATCATTAAAAGACCTAAGGGAGCACTTTTACGAATTGTCGCCCGGCTCCTATTATTCGCAGTCCTTCTGGGATGAGACCAAAAGCGGCAATTATTCTTCGGACTGGTACAAAGTCTATGACAGGAAAAGCTACCTTCGCTGGATTTCAAGACATGGCGGAAATCCGCAGGCTGTAAAATTTCTTTCGGGAAAACATATTGAACCTTATCGCGATATCAATTCCGTAAAACTTGCCGGATATTTAAAAAATATATCATATAATATTCCGTACGAAATTAGAGAGCTTTATACACTCGGTGAATTCGCCCTTGCTGAAAATTTCTACAGTGATTACTATGCAGATAAAATTTCCTATACAGAAAATCTTCTCAGGAAGTATCACCTGGGAAAAGTCACAGGAAATCTCCACATGTCCACTTACTACATGCGCAGCCTTCTTCGAGAATACAATATACCCGAAGATCCCTTTTCCCTCCATCCATTTATTCTGGAAGATCTCTACCCCCGTCCCTACCTTACAACTGTCAAAAAATATGCAAGGATATATAAGATTGATGAAAATATGATTTACGGACTGATGAGGCAGGAAAGCATGTTTCGTGAAACTGCAGTATCACGCTCCGGCGCCATGGGCCTGATGCAGATCATGCCGCGTACAGGAAAGTGGCTGGCAGGACTTATGAAGATCAACAACCCAGATCTGATGAAGCCGGAAACATCCATCCAGATGGGTGCAAAATTTTTCGGAGATTTGATTCGCAGAAACAACAATGACTTTCGCTGGGCATCCATCGCCTATAACGGCGGCCCCGGGAATCTCCGAAAATGGAAAAGAAGGCATTACAGCGGTGATTTTAATTTATTTCTGGAACAACTGCCTGTTCAGGAACCAAGAAACTACTGCCGGTTTACCTATCAGAACTACAATCACTATAAGATTGCCTACACACTCCATCCCTGAGGCGGCTTGACATACAGGCCCGATTTTTTTTTTTATCCAAAAGAATGAGTCTAACAATTTATAATTCTTATACGGGCAGAAAAGAAACGTTCAAGCCTGCAGATCCCAAACAGGTAAAAATTTATAACTGCGGTCCTACCGTTTACAATCTAAATCATATTGGTAATTTTAGATCCTATATTTTTGTCGATCTTCTTCGCAGATATCTAAAACTCAGGGGATACGGGCTTCATCATACAAGCAATATTACGGATATTGACGATAAAATCATAGACAATGCACTGAAAGAGAAAAAAAACATTCAGGAATTTACAGAACCGTTTATAAAAGCGTTTCTGGAAGATTTAACAGCTCTGAAAATCGAAACGGTAGAAGAACGTCCGCGTGCAACAGAAAGCATACCTGACATGATTGCGATGATGAAAGAACTGGAAAAGAACGGCCACATCTATGCACAGGAAGGCAATGTTTATTTCCGCATCAGCAGTTTCGGCAATTACGGAAAGCTTTCCAAGCTGGATTCAGAAAACTTGATCGAAGCCGCTCAGGGACGTTTTGAAGCCGATGAATACGATAAAGAAAATGCCAGGGACTTTGCTCTCTGGAAAGCTCCCACTAAAGAAAATGAACCTTCATGGGACTCTCCCTGGGGACCGGGTAGGCCCGGCTGGCACCTTGAATGTTCTGCAATGATCCGAAGGATTTACGGACCTGACGGTATCGATATTCACCTTGGAGGTGTCGATCTGCTATTCCCTCACCATGAAAACGAAATCGCCCAGAGCTGCTGCGCCTTTCCCGGAGATAATTTTGTCCGATACTGGATGCACAATGAACATCTTCTTGTGGACTCAAAAAAAATGTCAAAATCTCTTGGAAATTTTTATACCCTTCGTGATCTCACTGTTCCGGAGAATGCAGAATCCATTGTCAGCGAAAACAGAGCACCCGCATCACTTTTAGGCCTTATCCGTACAGGAAAAATTTACAGAGCTCTCCGCTATCTTTTAATCAGCTTTCATTACAGAACAAAATTGAATTTCACATTTGAGAACCTCACAGCTTCTGATTCCGCATGTTCGAGAATTCAGGGTCTAGCATCTCGCCTTATTGAGAAATTAAATACAGACTCAAGCAGTCTGAAAGAAATTTTATTGAAAGAAAACAGCAAAGAAAATCCGGGAGAATACGGTAATTTTCTTGCGCAGAGAAAAACCCTGGCCGGACAGTATGCAAAATGCTTTTTTGAAGCAATGGATGACGATCTTAATATTGCGAAGGCAATTGCATGTGTATTTGAAATGATTCGCGAAATCAATGCAAAAATGGATCGTCTTGATCTGGGTGATAACGAAGCGATGGATGCTCTATTATTTTTATACCAGCTGGACCGAATTCTTGACACTGTTGATTTTCTTCCCGAAAGCAGGCTTGAAAAATCAGAATCCAACGACGAACTGGAGAAATGGGTCAGTGAAATGATTGAGAAACGAATTCAGGCCAGAAAGGACAAAGATTTTAATCGAGCAGATGAAATACGCGATGAGCTTCTTTCAAAAAATATACGATTAAAAGATACTCCGCAGGGTACTGTCTGGGAAAAGGCCTGATGTCAGGGAAAAAAGACCCATATTTAATTTACGGAAGACGCCCTGCTCTGGAGTTTTTCCGCAACATGCAGAATTCAGATCAAATTGAAGTCATTTATCTGTCTCAAAGCGCTGCGCTTTCATTGAAACATGAAATCGAAGGAATGGTTCCGGGCAGACTGACAAGCAGCCTTCCCAGAAAAAATATCGATCGGATGTTTCCCGGAATCAATCATCAGGGTATCGTGATCCGGATGAAAAAAGGTTTCAGCGCTCAAAAAAATCCGTCGTTCGGAGACTGGAAAAGTCTTTTTGAGCACGGCGAAGGTCTGGTTGTTCTTCTGGACAGAATTCAAGATCCGTTCAATACAGGAAATATCATACGCACGGCAGAAGCTCTAGGTGCTGCAGGAGCTGTCATTACAGGAAAAGGCGCTTCTCCGGGTCCCACCGTGGATCGTGCCTCTGCCGGCGCCTCAATGCATCTGCCTCATTTTCAGATTCAGAATGCTGATCAGGTTATTGAATTTGCAAAAGAGCATCATTACTGGGTCTGCTCATCTGTTTCCGAAGCAGATCTTGACCTGTCTGTCATTTCTGAAAAACAGCTCCATCTTTATACGACAGATCTCGCAGATCTTCCACCTCCGGAACAGCTTCTTCTCATTATTGGAAATGAAGGCGCAGGCGTAAAAAATTTGATTCTTAAAAAAACAGATTTTTTTATTACCATTCCGCTTTCCGGAGAAACCTCGTCTTTAAATGCCGGAACAGCTGCGGGAATTTTAATGGACAGAATGATCCACAGATAAATTTAAAGGAAAAATTATGGCAAGTATTGAAACACCGATCTGCAATTTTGGATGGAAAGCGCCGGATTTTTCGCTTCCAGGAATTGACGGAAAAACCTACACTTTGAATGATGCAAAAGGAGACCGTGGACTTCTGGTTATGTTCATCTGCAATCACTGCCCTTATGTTAAAGCTGTACGGGAACGAATCATCCGCGATGTAAAAGAATTAAAAAGCATGGGCATCAATACGATTGCAATTATGTCAAATGACCCTACTGACCACCCGGAAGATTCCTTTGAAAATATGAAAAAAATCTCCGAACAGTACAGCTATCCTTTTCCATATGTAATGGATGAATCACAGGCAGCTGCAAAAGCTTACGGGGCTGTCTGCACTCCGGATTTTTTCGGGTTCAATGCAGATCTGGAACTCCAGTACAGAGGCCGTCTTGACGAATCACGAAAGGAAGCTGCGCCGGAAGGAGTAAGACGGGACTTGTTTCTTGCAATGAAAGAAGTAGCAGAAACGCAGAAAGGGCCGGAAAAACAGATTTCAAGCATCGGCTGTTCCATTAAATGGAAAAGTAAATAAACAGGTTCTTTCATTCCATAAAACAGGTAACCAACAAACAGATGATCAGGAATTGATTCTTCACTTGAAAAGCATTCTGTTTGCAAAGAAATATTTCATTCATTGAGCATACGGCTGGAGCAACAGCATTCAACGCAGTTTACATGCTGTAATGGGAGATTCCATCAAATACTTTCTTACTTCTTTAATATCTGAATTTCGACTCCATAAATCCAGAATCTCCTTCATTAGAAACTCAGCCTTGTCCCTTCCCTGATTCACGGAATGTTCAATAGCGGTCCACTTCCCGTCCAGACTGAACTGCCTTGCTGCATCCAGAATCTCAGGGAAAATCGCCTTTCGCGTTTCATCAAGAAGCGATACATAAAAGTAAAAAAGTCCTTTATCTTCAGCTTTAAGAATAGAAGGCAGAGTTCCTTCCGGAGAGGTATCGGAAAGGATGTCTTTGATTCCCCGGAGGCGAAATTCTGTAAGCCTGTCTTCGCTGGCAGCGATGATATCCAGCCAGGCATTCGAATGATCCCGCTCATTGATCTCACCAATTTCATGCCAGATCAGAATTTTTGAAATTTCATCGGAAATTCTTGAAAGATCCTCCGTCACGTTCTCATTTTTTCCGGGCATGTAGGGGCAGCCAAAATGTTCAAATGCAAGGCGAAGAGGATCGTTTTCACTTCTGGTTTTCAATTCGAGAAATTTATTATATAGATACCCTTTCAAAATATCTTTGCGGATAAAAATATTCTCTCCCTGACTCATCGCAAACGGAGGTGCCAGGTCTCTGCAGATTTCATTATGAATGATCCAGACATTTTTATCTTCCATTGTATGCCTGGACTGAATTTTTCCAATAAAAAATACTGGCTTTTTTAAAAGACCGTATCCGGCTCCGTAAAGCAGATTTTCCTCAATTAATATTTCATTAATCTTTTCAAGATCAAAAGGATCAAATTCCTTACCCCTGATTTTTATAGGTTCAAATTCTTTCTCTTCAAGATCTTCCCAAAGACTTTCCCGTATTGAAATCCATTCTCCCACATCTTCTTTTACGGCTTTTGACGACAGCTCCAGATCATGTTCATGATAATACAGTTCCCTGAGGCGCAGAAGCAGATTGCACATCGAAAAGTATCCCCAGTAATTTGCATCAGAAACATTGCAGTTGTATTTTACCTGTGAAATCAGTTCATTGGTTAACATGGCTCTACCTTTCCGGGAACATGGACAGAATTTTTATGAATCATATTTAAATTATAAAAATGATTGATCAAGGACATTAATATTTTTATAAAAATTATTTTCAGAATTTCAGAAATCTGATGAATTTAAAATCCTTCTTTCTTCAAAAAATTTGATGTTATTTTAGAATTAATCTGAATAAAAATATGGACAATCTACTTTTCCTCTATATCTTGTATTTCAAGGATAATCAATATGGCAATGGATTTTGATAAATTTAAGATTTTAAACAATGACCGTCCTTTTTACGGTGAAATGGCAGATCCCTCTGTT
>JAOUOA010000219.1 GCA_029880625.1 Spirochaetia bacterium | reverse complement strand
GTTCTACTTCAGCGCCGGATCCCTGGTGGATTTTTACGAAAGTCAAGCCTGAAGAACATGAAATGAATGAAATTTTTCCTGTAAAATCAATTTTCAGTTTTTTAAAATAATATTTTTATTTTAAGATTATTCTATTCAGCTCTGATTCACCTTGGGTGAAAATATTTCTTTTAATGCTTCGCATGCTCTTTCAAAACCCATATTACAGCTTACCTTAAAATCTTCGATAGCGCGAAGCACATCTTCGTTTTTCAATCTTGCATTTCCCAGCCAGTAATACGTCAGAGCATTGTCGGGATTGAGTTCAAGCGCCTTTTTTAAATAAATAATGCCCTGCTCCAGGTGAACAGATTCTCCCTGAAACCCTTCAACGATAGCCACTCCGAGATTGAAATAAGCCTGTTCATATTCTGGATCAATTCTGACTGCATCCAGATAGTATCGGATCGCTTTTTCCCTCTGGTCATCGTCAAAAAACATAATTCCTAGATTCAGATAGGCAGGTGCATAGGCAGGATCAATTTCAATAGCTTTATTAAATCTTTCAAGCGCCATTTCTTTTTTTCCATTTTCAACGTAAACCTTGCCCAGGTTTGTATACGCTTCTGGATTGACAGGATTCACATCAAGTGCTTCCGTATAAATTTCAATTGCATCTTCAAAATCGCCGTTTTGATGATAGGTAAATCCAAGATTCATGTATGCCTGAAGAAAATTTGGATTAAGTGTAATTGCATGTCTGTATTCCCGGATTGCTTCTGGAATATCGCCTTTACTGTGAAGAGCAATCCCCAGATTATTATGGATTTCAGACTTTTCATTATCTATTGCACAGGCTTTTTTTAATAGCTCAATTGCTTCATCAATTTTTTGATTTCCGGAAAGAAGATTTCCCAGATTATTATAGGCTTCCAGATAGTTTTCATCAAGTTTGATTGCATATCTGTAATTTTTTTCAGCATCTTCCGGGTTCTTCATATGTTCATCGATCAAACCCAGGTGATAATACCCTTCAGCATAATCAGGATTGTTTTTTACAGCCTCTCTGTAGTTTTCAAGAGCTTTTTCCAGTTCGCCTGTTTGAAAATAGATTACACCAAGATTATGATAAGCATCCGTCAAATCGCTTTTTAGTTCTATGGCCTTTTTAAAATGTTCCGCCGCATCATTCAACTGCCCCAGGGCAAAAAGAGCGGCTCCCAGACTGTTTCTTGCTTCCGCTACACTTTTATCGAGTTCAATGCTTTTCATATAATAGGAAACAGCTTTTTCAACCTGTCCGTTTCTATGAAGAGCATTTCCCAGTCTGTATAGCGCCCCTGGATGATCAGGATTTAACTCTACAGCTCTCTGCAGTTTATCAACAGCATCGGTATATTGTCTGTCATCAAGATAATCCAGACCTTTCTGCAATAGTTCTTCAAAGTTTGTATTCTGAGTCATAAAACTGCTCCGGCTCAAGCGTCAGTAGACACCGTCTATTCAGGAATATAATATAAAATTTAAATTGATCAAGAAAAATTTAATGTTTTACAGGAGGTCCATAGCGTCAAATTCGATTTCCATATAAACGGTTTTACCCATGCTTTTTTTAAATTCAGATACCGTTTCTTTCAAAAGACCGTGCAGGGTTTCGGGTCTGACTGTTTTAATCAACACATGAAACCGAAATTTATTATGCATTCTTGCAATTGGCGCAGGTGCAGGTCCAAGAATCATTGTATGAACTTTTTCATTTTCAGACTGCCGGACCATACGCTCATTGATTTGATTTGAAAATTTTTCTGATTCTAATTTCGCAGATTCTTCATCTTCTGATCTGAATAAAATTCTTACAATTTTACAGAACGGAGGATACCAGGCATCATATCTATAGCGAATTTCTTCATTATAAAAAGCTGAATAATCCTGATTTGCGGCATGGATTAATACGGAGTTTTCCGGATTCAGCGCTTCAAAAAATACCTTTCCTTTCTTTTCTCCCCTGCCCGAACGCCCTGCGACCTGCGTCAGAAGCGAGAATGTCCTTTCCTGAGCGCGAAAATCAGGCAGATTGAGTCCATAATCTGCCTGCAGAACTCCAACAAGCGTTACATTGGGAGCATCAAGACCTTTTGCAATCATCTGCGTTCCAAGCAGAAGATCAATTTCGCCGCCCAGCAGGCGTTCAATGCATTCTCCCACAGAGGAAGAATCCAGTGCTGCATCTGTATCCAGACGTTCCAGACGAATTTCCGGATACAGAGAAAGAAGATAATCTTCAACTTTTTGCGTTCCGGACCCTGCCATTTCAGTTTTAGAACCACATTTGTCGCATACCCCTGTATTCGGCCTTGTATATCCGCAGTAATGACAGATCAGTTTGCCGTTTTTATGATAATTCAGCCCGACGCTGCAGGAAGGACAGGAAAGAGAACTTTCGCATTTCCTGCAGTATTGAAATGGAGAATAGCCTCTCCTGTTCAGCAAAATAATGCTTTGCTCTTTATTTTTAATATTCTGATTGATCTTCTGAAGAGCATCGCCTGAAATCGGCGAATTGAAATCTTCAATTTTAATAATTTCAACTTCAGGGAGATCTGCTCCTGTTGCTCTGGTTTTCAGTCTGCTGTAAAAAATTGTATTTTTTTCTTTTACTGCGTTAAAATAAGTTTCAATTCGCGGAGTTGCAGAACCGAGCAGAAGGATCGAATGATGATCTGCAGCAATTTTCCGGGCAACCGTTCTAGCATCGTATCTGGGCGAACTGTGCTCCCGGAATGAAGAATCATGTTCTTCGTCAATAACAATGATTCCCGGATCGGTTAAAGGAGCAAATACGGCCGACCTTGTTCCGACAACAATCTTTTTTTCTCCGGAAAGAACAGAATGATACGAGCGAAAACGATCCGCTCCTTTCATTCCTGAATGCATCAGCGCAAGATTGTTTTTAAATACTTCCTGAAGCCTTTGAATGAGCTGAATGGTAAGAGAGATTTCAGGAACCAGAAGTAGGGCCTGGCGGTTCATTTTCAGAACTTCATGGATCAGATGGATATAGACTTCTGTTTTCCCGGATCCGGTAATTCCGTGAACCAGTCTGCATTCTGTAGAGTGTTTATTTTGAATCTTTTCAATAACAGAATCATAGACTGCTTTTTGTTCGTCATTGAGATGAAATCTCGGAAGATCAGTCTCTGAAGGAACTTCTGGTTGATTTTTGGTAATTCGCTTACCTGGCGGAAACATCTTAAAAATACACTCTCCAGGTCCTGCAAGATAGCGTTCGGACATCCAGTAGGCCATGCGGATCTGGTATTCATTAACAATGGGTTTGGGATCGATCTGTTTTAGAATTTCTTTAGTTTTAAAATCTGGAACCACAGAATGAATGCGGACGGCCATGCCTTCTTCTTCTTTGCCGTTAAAATTGACTTTAACCCGCATTCCGGGTTTTATGGTATTTTTCAGATCCTCAGGAATTTTATAAGTAAAGTGGGTTTCGACAGGAAGCCTGAACAGAATATCGGAAAAAAGATCAAACATATGTATGGGATCAGTCAATCACAGTTGTTTCTGACTGTTTCCCATTTCCTTCCAAAAATAGGTCTGGTTTTGTATTTATTTTTACCGGAAAGTTTTTTAAGAGATTCAATGCGCTTCTCATCAGGAGGATGTGTGCTGGCCCATTCCTGAATATTATCAAACAATTTTTCTGTATTAAAATCAATCTTCTTTTTTTCTGTATCAAAAGAAAGAATAGCCGAATCATCTGTATTCTGATCTTCGTTCATAATTTCATCAGAAATACTGCTCTGGTACAACCTTTGAAAAAAAGAAATCAGTCCGTCCGGATTCATTTTTGCATTTTTCAGGAATTCATATGCCATTTCATCCGCTTCCTGTTCAAAACTCCTTGAATATTTTAATAAAATCAGCATGCTTCCCACTTCAGCCATAGTTTCAAAAGTTTCCAGATCTTCAAAGGTCCCGCCTGTGACCATTGCGGCAACCAGAGTAATTCCGCTGACACGGATGACCTGCTGAAGTCCGTGGCGTCTGTAGATATGAGCCAGTTCATGCGCCATAACGCCGGCCACTTCATCCGGGGATTCGCTTCCTGAAATCAGGCCTGAAAAAAATATGATCTTCCCTCCCGGAAGCGAAATTGCATTAACCATTTCGCTTTTCACAATGCTTACATCTATTTCATAAGGATAATCTTCCGGCGCAAGCCTTTGTGCCATATCGGTAAGAGTCAGATTTAATGTTTCATCTTCGCACTTATCAAAACCTGCCATAAACTGGTTGTAAGCGAGTGTACCCAACCCTTCATCTACATACGTGGGAAGAATCCTGTAAAAATTAAACACTCCAAGAAAAAATAAAATCAGAGCAATTGCAATCAGAGGCAGAGTATAGGAAATGATCTTAAAAAGATGATGATCCTCAGGATCTTTCAGCATCGCTATAAAAGTAAGATTCCTTCCTTTATTTAGAAACGACTCCATTGTATTCATGGAATCGGGTTCGGAAACAATTAATTTCCCGTGCAATCCATGCTTCTTTCTGTCAAGTTCAAGAACGAAAGACTCGGAAAATTTTTCAAAGACACTGATTTTGGAAGAAGAAATTTTTTTAATGTTGCGTCCGCTTTCAGGAAAATCAATTTCCATATACTTTGGATAAAGGTCAATTCTTACATTTTCACCTGCAGCTTTCAGACCATCAAAAAGTTTTGCTTTAATACTGATATGCATTACTTTAGTTAATTAGAAATCATCTTTCCTTAATCCCTTATTTTTTAACTTTGAAAGATTCAGAGAAACTCCATTTTTCTTCCTACATTCCAAACACATCGGATATGGAATCAATGACTTCTCCCGCCTCGGAAATTCCGTCATAAAGAGCGGATGCATCTTTATCCTGGCTTGCAAGAATCGCAGCCACATCAGGATCTCCGTTCAAGGATAAATTATCTGTTAATAATTTGACATTCAGCACAACAGCCCAGGGAAATCCGATTCCGAGCGTAAAAATGATAAGAGCGAAAGTCAGCATGATAACCTTAAATATTTTCCATCCTGTAAGATGCGATTCAAAAGAAATTTCCTGAAATGAAGTGGCCGCCCAGTAAAACCGTTCTAGCAGCGCCTGGATCCAAGCGCCGGCAAACATCAAACCAATTACAGCGATTACAAATAGAGGGGCTATCACATATTCATTTTTAAATACAAACGATGCAATCATGATAACGACAAAAACACCAAGCATTGCCGCAGAATAAACTGCATAAGAAAGTAAAAAATAGAGGAAGAGTTTTCCAGGATCGCCGTTAAAACGAAACTGCTGATTTCCGAATTTTGAATTTTCAATAAAAAATTTCTTCAATTGTATGACAAACCAGGGAAGATAAATATAGCAGGTAACGGCCGTTAAAAATCCTCCTTTAATAAAAAGCCAGTAGGCATCCTTTACTTTCCCGTCAAACCTGAATCTAACATTGCTCCAGGAAGAACGGCTCAATCGGTACCGTTCTTTTCCTACGATAAGAAGGGGAGCCAGAAAAAAAATTAAAAGATAAAAAACAATCGGGATAAAAGAAAAAATCATTTCTGCATTTCCCGTCTGCAGATATATCAAATAACCGATAAGAGATAAAAATCCGACAAAAACTAGAAGAAAACCCATTCCTTTTAAAAAACCGATAAAGCGTTCCTTCCCTGTTG
>JAOUOA010000218.1 GCA_029880625.1 Spirochaetia bacterium | reverse complement strand
TTCGTTCGCAGTATAAAAAAGTAAATACTGAGAAATTCAAATAAACAAAATAAATACTGGTTTTCATGAATAGATGTTTCATTCTGTTATATTAAAAATATTTGACATGTAAATTTCAAGCTAAAATCCTTCAATCAAGAATAAAAAAATATAGCATCCTATCAGATGGATGATTTTATATTCCGGGTTCGGTCCTTATCTTACACAGCCATCAGAATCTAGCCGCACAGCATGTCATGCCTTTCGATATTGCCAGCTGCATTCAGCGGATGGAACTGTTCGATCTGAAATTAAAATCAGCGGATATGGATACGAAATCACACCAACGGACATTTTTGACCGGAATAGAAAAATTATCGATCAATACATCCGCAGAAAACTTGTTCATCGAAGAATGCTTGATTCAGAAGGAACGCTTCTATGGAGCAGAGAATTTGAATGAGTTGGTAAAGGCAGACTCAATATTTATGATGAACTTTTGGGACAGACATTTCCAGATATGGATATATAGTTGACAAAGCAGAATGTCTTCGTTATTATATTTAACAAGTATGAAAACCAAAAGCGAAATATATACAGAACTATTAAAAGCGGCCTTACCTGTTATCAGGAATGTTTTAACTCGCAGAATCGTTTTTGGAAAATTGCGGATTGAGGCCTACGAACTAAGTCAACTGGTACATAGCTTACCTGTCACTATTTTAGATGAGCAATTCGACGATCATGATATCTGGTTTCTGAATGAGCATGCCAGAGATTATTGCCAGTCAGCCCAGAATACCGGCACGTTTACATCGGTCAGAGATCTATTAATGGATCTCTTTGCGATTGTGCCCGATGAGCAAAAAAGCAAGCTGGAATGGGAAGGGCCGTAAAATGAGATGCTGCACAAATCGCCGACAACTCAAAGGCGAGTTCGCAGATTTTTTGCGTTAATTGACTCCAGAAGTTTTTCCCCTTTACTTTTTCGAACATGCTCGGACAGCCATTCCGGCAGCTCATGAAGTTTTTTAGGAGGTTTATAGCCGACATCACAGCCACATCCCTGAAATGCAAATCCTTCCTCGTACAATCCTGCAATAATCTCCCAGGCTTCTGTATCGTTATTTTTAGGAGCTTTAAAATCAAGTCCCATGGCTGCCATAGGCTCTCCGCATTGCGGGCAAGGCGAAACATCTTCTAAATACTGCTTTTCTATCTGAGCATAGCTTATCCCGACTTCCTTTTCAACCGCAGACTGATTACCCGCGTAAAAGGCTTTTAGAATCTTTTTATAAGCAGATTCAAGACCTTTATCCCGAACATAATCTTCCAGCGGGGTTTTCTTGAATGCTTTACGGCATGAAAAACATGCAAAATGAGATTTATAAGTTTTATTTGCGTATCTGCACATATTTAAACTTCAATATTGCTGCTTTCACTAAATCAAACGACTTCCGCTAATCTCCCCATCCCACTCATCCTCTTCTTCGTCTTCCAAATTTTCTATCAGAAATTCTGTAAATGAATCATATTCATCGATGTAGGAGTCGTCATCACCATTCCAGGGTGTTCCGTCATGACAGTCAAAAACCTTGCCGAAATTTTCATGCATTTTATCACAGCATAAGAAAATCTCATGTTTATCTCCCCACCACCCTATGCTCAGCCACATGGTATCATTCCGGAAGAATTCCCCGGTTTTACATCTTTTTTTAAGCTCAGACATTTCATATTTCCACCAGGGCTGAGTTGTTGCATCACTTGTTCCAGACGAATCGTAAATATCTTTATTCAGATTTTCTTTATCCTTGATAAGCCCGGTAAAGGAATGCAGATATTCAGCGTAATCAACCGGTAGAGCCCAATTTTTTTCAGCTGTTTCTTTCCCGAAAAAATCCGCGTAGTAGGCCTTTACAGCCTCTTCCATTTTGGCGACCGCCCCTTCTTCAACCCAGGCCGGTTTTTTCTCAAAGATTTTTTTGGAAAGCAGTTCATCTAACACATCTTTTATGTTCATGACAATTTCCCCTGTTCAATATATATTTTAACCAGCCCCGCATGGGAAAGCGGTCTGCTTAAATCCCCGATATCTGTATTTGTTTCGTAATCCAAAAGAAGAATTTTTTGATCACGTGCTTTATGTTTCAGTTCCGTTATTAATTCAGATAATTTATTTTCAAGCACCCATTGATAAGCAGGAAGATAAATCATCTGACGTGCATCGCCGTAAGAAAGAAGCTTCCCGCTTTCCACTCCTGCCTGATGACCCAGCACCTGCCCGAACTTTCGAACAGTCCGCTTGAGACCCTTCATGGAATCCACATCAAAACGGGTTAAATCGATACCAGTAGTTTCAAATACCTTCACAGTCCCTGCCAGATACCCTCCACATTATTTTTGATTTAAAATATTAAACTTGATTTATCCTGCTATTTTGCAAGTTAATTTATACCGAAGACGGCGACATGATTGATTCACCGTTTATGGCAGAGGTGCAGCTGGATGATTATGAACCCATGCTCTATTTATTCAGCATTTAGAAACCTGCACCAATAGCGTTCCAATTTGACTTTTGCGAAATCTGCATCAGAAAACTCAGTAGGATCCTCTGCGCAATACTGAACAAATAGAGCACTGGCCCTTAATTGCTGTTTATCAAATAATGAAAAACGCTCTTTATGGTATTGTTCTAAACTTTCATCACCGGGATTATTATCCAGCTCGTACAACACCTGATCAGATCGAACTTCTTCAGTGTTTCCCCAATTCTTTAGATACCAGACCATATATGCAGGCAGGTAATAACGCATTCCGACTCTATCGACATAACTCAGAGCACTCTGACAGGCTTTAATATGACTGCTTGGCACTCCCTGCCACAGTCCGATAAAATCTTTTTTTCTATGCTCAGCATCGTTGTCATAGTCATATAGATCATGGGCTTCTGCAACATGCAGGGTAATCTGCGCAGGCTGCTCTACTCCATCGAACGCTTTTATAATTTCATCGATCAGCTTCTTTCTTTTTTCTAAATGCTTATCCATGAATAAAACCTTTTATTATAAAAATCAATCCTGCTGTGGATCATCCGAAACGCCGATATCCTGAGAAAATTTCATTCCGGGAAAATGCGGTGAAAGCATCCTTATATTATGCTCACTATTCCTTTTGACACCGCAGAACTCTCCTCTTGCAGACAATGTTTTGAGAATTGTCTGGCGTATCTATTTCAGACTTATTTTCAATCCCAGTTTATTTTTCATATAAAGCAGGGCTTCCGCATTCCCCATGGCATCATCTACAGGATTGTGCGTATGTTTTGTTTTTCGAAGATGCTTGAAATTCTTAAACATATCTTTTTCTATACCCTTGTAAAGCGAACCAAGATTTGTACTGCTGAAGCCGAAAGGATTTTCTTTGAGAAAGTGGATAAAATACCAGTTGATAAACTGCCAGTCAAATCCGTTGTTATCGCTGAAAAAAAGCGGTCTGGATTTTGAATTGTTATTTATCCACTTTTGGAATTCCGCCATGACGGTTGCGGCTTCCTCAAACCTCAGAGTCTCTTCCCGGCTGTATCCTGAAACTTTCAACGCATCCGGAATCCAGTTTCCGCTGATGGGTTTTAATTTTCCGTAAAACGTTTTATCCAGAGCATCATCGACGATGACTGCTCCGAAACTGATCATGGAATAATCCCCCGGTATGGGACCGTCGCTTTCCACATCAACCATAATAACTGCCATTACAATTTCCTTAATTTAAAATATTAATTAAAACATAAACACAGAGAAGAAGGAAAATTATGATCATTTCCCAAACCAGAATTTCATTTCTCATATTTATTCCGGTTTAATTCGCTGCCTCTATTCCGCATGTCATCATCAAGCGTTTCCAGAACAACCATTTTATTGTCTTTTATTTTCCAGGCGCTTGTTCCGACATCGCTGCTGTAAAGAACAAGCACATCCGTTTCTTTCATCCAGCCGGAGGCCCACTTCATCCTGTCTGAAGCAGCTGTTTGAAACGTATCGATTTCTTGATTTTCACTGTCATACAGATGAAGAATCACGCATAAGTAATGTATTCTGTCATTTTTATCTGAATTAATAGTCGTGCTTATAAAATATTTTTCTGATGGCGATTTCATCATTGCAGGACCCTTAACATCCCTGACGCCGCTGCAGGATGCTGCTGACCATAAAAAGACAAAATAAATAATATTTACATGAAAAATTTTCAAAATATACCCCTGAAACACTTCAGTGCCTGTAAATGAATAAATTCCGTTCATTTATTCGTCAAGATAATTCAGGAGGCGGCCCCCATTTCGAGCCTTTTTTCAGAGCCTCGCGAAGTTCCTCATTAAATACAAGTGAAGCATTTTGAACAGAAATTCTTTTTCGCCCATTCTTTATAGTGAAAATAATATTCTCTGTTTGTTTTCCAGACTCTGCTGCCTGAACATAACGTATGACAGCAGAAACGACTGCTGGAGTAATTGCCAGATAGTCGAAATATTTTATCCGATACCCATAACCGTACAGCGGACGTGAATCAAAAACTGCCTCTATGAAAATAGAATTATCTGCACGGGTTTCGACATAAAGTCTTGATTCAGAATACAGATGGTCTTCTCCGGCAGGCAAATTCCTATCGACTAAAAGTTCCTGGCTGCATGTCCAGTTGTAAGCAATCTGATCGACAACCAGTTTCCTGGGTTTGGGAAAAGCCATGCATCATCTCATTGAATCCTATTACTTTTTCAATCTTTTTATATTGACAATGCCATTATTCTACAGACATTTCACCATATGGGTTCAACTGGCTTTGAAATTCAATTCAGCTCAACAAAAGAAGAGGAACTTGACGAGGAAACATGGGCAGATCTATGGTCTTCTGCGCTTGAAATCATTCAAGATTGGCTTGAGTCAAAATTAAAAAAGGAAGAAGAACAGGGACTTCTCGAGGGCATAGAAGAACTGATTGAATGGATTGACAATGAACCAACTGACGGCAAACTCCCGTTTTATTTCAATGACTACGACGTCGTGGGTGAAGCTGCAGGGTACCACTGGTTTCGAACTGCAATCCTTGCCGAAAGAAAAAAGTTAGAGAAACTCTTCAAACCCCATTCCTTTACACTGGATTTCAGCGAACTGGAAAATGAAATGGATAATACCATTTTAGCATATTTTGATGATGAGGTTTATCTGGTATATCCTGATGAAGATGAAGTTGGATGCATAGACGGCGCCATCAGCATTAACGATCTTGATCCTGACGCAAAAAAAGAAATTGACAGAGTTAAAAAAATAAATCAATGCCAGTGCAGTCTCTGCAGGAAGAGTAAAATATAAATAGCCGAATTCTATATTATAGTGGATTGAAATTCGAGAAGATTCATCCCCAATACAAAACGATTTTTATTTTCTGCTGCCAAATGAATTTATGCTAAAGCGGGAATTAAAAAAATAATGACAGTTATAAATCATCAATTGCAATATTTAAAAAATCACAAACTGTAATTCAGGAGAACATCAATGAAATCATACACAATCCTTGCGGCATTTCTGACTTTGTCCGTCACCTGCAGTCCAACACTCTATGAAAAAGAAATATTCTATTTTTTTAACAACTCAGAAAAACCTGTAACGGTAGTGATCAACAATAAAGTTATTGGAAAATTAAAACCCAATTATCGTCACCATGATTTTTACCCAGTAAACACTTACAATATTGAAT
>JAOUOA010000217.1 GCA_029880625.1 Spirochaetia bacterium | reverse complement strand
TTCCATTTCAAGAATATTCAGTTCATCTTGATCTATCCTACCCTCTTGAGGAATCATGGAAATACAATCCTCAATTTTAATTTCAGGCCGTTTCAAAAAAGAAGCTACTGTTTTTCCGTAAAGATTTGATTTATCCGGCATATTTTTTAATTTTAGCAGTGCTTCAAATTCAGCAGATGGTTTAATCCCAGTATTGTAAAATTGTTTTTTAATACGTTCGATATTACTGTATTTATCCTGCATCCTCAAAAAATCATCTTCATGGATCAGGCCGATTTCATATCCATAATACATCAATCTTTTATCAGCATTATCCTGACGTAAAAGAAGTCTATGCTCGGCCCTGCTGGTGAACATTCTGTATGGATCTTCGATTCCTTTGTAAACTAAATCATCGATTAAGACTCCTGTATATGCTTCGCCTCGAGAAAGAACAAGACAGTCCATTCCTCTTTCTTTTCTAATAATATTTATCCCGGCAATGATCCCCTGCGCAGCAGCTTCTTCATATCCAGTAGTGCCATTTATTTGTCCGGCAAAATACAGATTCGCGATACGTTTCGTTTGAAGATCAATACCTAATTCTGTAGGATCAACATAGTCATATTCAACGGCATAGCCCGGCCGAATGATATCTGCATTTTCAAGTCCCTCACAACTTCTTACAACCTGCCATTGGACATCTTCCGGAAGACTTGTGGAAATCCCATTTAAATAAATTTCGCCGGTTTCTACACCTTCCGGTTCAATAAAAATTTGATGCCGTTCCCTTTCCTTAAAACGGACAATTTTATCTTCAATGCTAGGACAATACCTAGGACCGGTTCCTGAGATCTGACCTGAATAAAGGGGTGATCTGTGAATATTATCTTCAATAATTTTTTGTGTTTTTAAATTAGTATAAGTTATGTGACAGTCGATTTGCTTTTGTGTGATGCTATCTGTTGTAAAAGAAAAAGGTACGGGATTTTCGTCTGGTTTTTGAGGCTGCAACCTGTTAAAATCAATGGTATTTTTCAATACTCTCGGGGGGGTTCCTGTTTTAAGCCTTCCCATGCGAAACCCGATTTGATACAATTGAGGTGAAATTCCTTCAGATGAAGGTTCGGCAATTCTTCCTGATTGTTCATTAAAATCCCCAATGTGAATCAGTCCTTTTAAGAATGTTCCTGTAGTCAGGAGAACGTATTTTGAATAAATTTCATGTTTGCGCCCTGTTATAATCCCATTAACTTTTCTGTTTTCAATTATAAGTGATTCGCAGGTGTCCTGACGAAAATAAAGATTGGGGGTATCTTCAAGCATCCATTTTACAGAATTTTGATACATTTTTTTTTCAGCCTGCGCCCTGGGAGCCCAAACAGCAGGGCCTCTTGAACGATTCAGCATTTTAAAATGAATTCCTGTACGATCGATTATCTTTCCCATCATTCCGCCCAGCGCATCGATTTCACGGACGATATGACCCTTCGCTATACCGCCAATTGCGGGATTACAGGACATCTGACCGATCGTATCAAGATTCATTGTTACGAGAACAGTTTTAAGTCCAGCTCTGGCACAAACATATGAAGCTTCAGCTCCGGCATGGCCTCCACCGACAACAATCACATCAAACTGGTTGGGAATAACTTTCTCGTTTTGTTTCATAAATACTTATTAAAAAAAATCAGGAACTTTTTTTACAAGCCAATGCGGATTGCCTGATCTAGAAAAGATTCTCTCAAAATACCAGTCATTGTAATAACGTTTTAAAAAATTTTTATCCTCAGCTGACATTGTACCTGAATCCTCTCCACTCATAAAATTCATAAAGCAACGGTCAAAAATACCTGCATACAGATCGACTGCATTTTTATCAGGATGTATAAGATTCATGCATAAGGAAAGATAATCAATTACAAAAGGATAGAAAAGTTTATTATGTTTCCATGAAGAATTAAATTCAAAATGCACTGTAATTTTATTGTTTACCTCCGAAAAATCGATTTCATCAAAAAGAACGGTACTGCGAAAATCTCTGATTACATCATCAGAAGAAACTTTAAAAATTGCATCCTTGATCTGTACAGGAGTAAAATTATTGATATAACCTTTATTGTCTCTTGCAATTTCTGATACAGGAATCAACAGAGATGAAAAATAAATACGGTTTGTTTTAAAAGACGGAGCTATACCCTGTCTTCCTTCAATCTTGATTTCGGAAGAATCTGCGCCTCCCATATACTCACATGAAACCTTAAAAATATAAATGTAATCTGAGCCATTTTCATGGTAGGAACGAACATAATGAATTTGGTTTGAATCTTTTCTAGGCCTGGGCTCAGGCAAAATCGAACAACCGGTTATAAAAGTAGGAATATTTTCAAGAAGAATTTCGGTAATTATTTTTCGTTCTTCTGGAAGAATATGATTGATATGTACCGAAGGCCATAGTATCTTTTGTTTCAATTGAACATAGCATAGGTGAAAAGTATCAATACCCAATTCATATTCTTGATTTTTTTTTCTGGATTTTTGAATTTTTTTATTTATGTATTGAATCTCTTCTTTCATTTTTCTTAAGAAAGGATCACCAGCTAGTTTGATCTTTATCTTTCAATATCTACACTTTTTCTTGACTCATACCATGCAAGTTGAAATCAATCGATATGCTGAATCGATTGGAAAGAATTTTAGGAAAATTTGCAGTACCCAACCTCTATGTATATCTGGTTATCTTATCCGCTGCTGTTTCTTCACTCAATATACTTTATCATATGAATCTGGGAGTTGTAATTCCAGGTGACCTTTCTTACGATAATCTAATCAATCTTGTCTTATTCCCTTTTAATATAGCAACACGTTGGATCATTTTAGCAATATATCTTTATATGCTCTGGATTTTTGGTCAAATTCTCGAAAATTCTATCGGTGCTTTTCATTTTAATGTATATATGTTTACAGGAATCTTTTTTGTCACTCTTGGAGCTTTCCTTTTCCCAGGACTTGTAACATCAGACCATATTTACCTTTCCATTTTATTTGCTGTAGCTTATTTAGCACCTAATTTTGAAATACTCGCCTTTTTTATCCTTCCTATAAAAATAAAATGGATTGCAATGATCGCTG
This sequence comes from Spirochaetia bacterium, assembly GCA_029880625.1. GTDB lineage: Bacteria > Spirochaetota > Leptospiria > Leptospirales > Leptonemataceae > JAOUOA01. The sequence goes on along the minus strand of JAOUOA010000217.1, from coordinate 2,643 downwards.
CGGCATTGATGTTTTTGAACACTTTCAGGGTAGTTTTTGCCACAGGATCCTTTTTTTATTTTCTTGGATTTATTTTACCTGTGTCCAATTTTTTACTTTATTTTGGGAGAGATATTTATTTAAAGCTTTTTCTACGCGGCAAAGCGATTCAGCATAAAGCACGCTTAAAATCCGCACAGCCCTCATCCATTCATAAATGTGAAATCTGCGGGCTTACAGAAAAGGATAATCCCCAAATGGATTTTCGTTTTTGCATCGATTGTGAAGATCATGAATATTGCATGGATCATCTTCACAACCATGAACATGTTAAATAATTAATCTAAATTTACTCTAATAGATTTGATTTTAAGTTTGGGTTTACAAAAATGAAATGATTCAAAGCGAAAGTTTAAGGAAAAAATCAATTTAAACAACACTCAAAAACATTTCAAACTAGAAAACTCCAATTAGCTTTATGCAATTTTGCAACTGGATTTTTCTTGTAAATCCCATTGGATCATCATAATAAATCAGATAGAGAAAGACTTTAAACGATTAAATTCTAAAAGTTTGAATCCCTGCTCAACTCAAATCTTAATCAATATTGATTATTTACCAATCATTTCAAGAATTCTTTCAAGATCATCCAAATTAGCATAACCAATTGATATTTTTCCGCTTCCGTTTTTCTTATGCGAAATACTGACTCGTGTTGTAAGTTTTACTCTGAGGCGATCTTCAATTTTAGCGATATTTACATCTTTTTTATTTTGAGAATTCTGCTTTCCCAATGCAGGTTCATGAATTCTTGCAACCTCTTCTTCAACTTTTCGGGCAGTCCATCCTTCGGTGATTATTTTTTTTACAAGTGAATGAAGTTTGTTTCGATCTCCGATACCAAGTAACGGTCTGGCCTGACCTGCAGATATTTTTCCATTCTCTATTAATTCAATAATTTCAGGAGGAAGTTTTAATAACCTCAATAAATTTGTAATTGTTGAACGATCTTTTCCTACCCTAGCAGATAAATCTCCCGGTTTTATTCCTGTTTTTTCAATAAGATGATCGTATGCTCTGGCTTCTTCAATTGGAGATAATTCTTCGCGCTGAATATTTTCAATGATCCCCATTTCCAGAGCCTGAATATCATTTACATTTTTTATAACGCAGGGAATTTTTTTAAATCCAGCTATTTTACAAGCACGCCATCTTCGTTCTCCTGAAATAATTTGAAATCGATCATCCATTTTTCGAACAACAATGGGCTCAATTAAGCCTACATTATGAAGGGTTGCTGCAAGTTCTTCAAGTTCCTGCTGGACAAATTTTTTCCTTGGTTGTTCTGGATTGGGGGAAAGTTTGTTGATATCTATTTCCTGATAATCAGGGTTTTGATTCACCTCTACAGAAGCAGTTTTATTTTCCGCTCCTGGAATTAAATTGGATAATCCTCTGCCCAGTTTCTTAGCCACGTTCCAATACCTCTTTTGCAAATTCCTCGTATGCCTTCGAACCCGTAGAATCAGGAGCGTAATCTCCTATAAACTTACCAAAAGATGGAGCTTCAGATAATTTTACATTTCTGGGTATAATCGTTTGATACACACTTTCTTTAAAATGTTCTCGTACATCATCTACTACCTGATTTGCAAGCGAGGTTCGTCCATCAAACATGGTTAATAAAACTCCATTTAAACGAAGAGAAGGATTCAAAGATTTTTGAACCAGGTTGATCACTTTCATCAATTGTGACAAACCTTCAAGTGCATAGTATTCTGTTTGTAAGGTAATCAAAACGCTTTCCGCCGCACATAATGAGTTCAATGTTAAAATACCAAGATTTGGTGGGCTGTCGATAATGATAAAATCATAATTTCCGGATACTTGATCTAATGCCTGTTTTAATTTATATTCTTTGTTTTCACTTTGAAGCATATCAACCTCGATTCCTGAAAGTTGAACATTAGCTGGAAGAACAGATAGATTATTTATTCCTGAATGAATAATTGTTTCTGAAGCAGAAAGATCGCCAATTAAAACTTCATAAATTGTCTTATCTAGATCGTGACCATTGATTCCGAGACCGGAAGTTCCATTACCCTGTGGATCAATATCAACCAGAAGTAATTTATTCCCACCTTTTGCAAGAAAAGCTGAAAGATTAATTGCAGTTGTTGTCTTACCAACTCCCCCTTTTTGATTTGCTATACAGATGATTTTTGCCATACTGATATTTCTTCCTTAATTTTTCTCCAGGGCCTTGGATAACCCTGCGATGATTTCTTTACTTTTTCCAAAATTTTAATCGTTCTTGTAAATTCAACATTGATTTCATCAGGAACCAAAGTTTCACGTGAAACAAATCCAAGCTTATCAAGATATTCTTTTTCTGTTTTATGTAAGCTTTTATTGTCAGCAGCAAATAGAACTGCATGACCGCCCGTTCGAATTGAAGAAGAAAAAACTTCGATGATAAACGGAAAAGGAATTAAAGCTCGAGCTGTAACCAAGTCAAATCTATTTCTTATATTTTCAATTCTTTCAAAAATAAACTCTAAATTATTTAGATCTTTATTAACACATTCTTTTTCAAGGATTCCAAGTCTTCTCTTAGAAGAATCTATTAATGTGACATAAGGAGTTTCTTTTAAACAATGAAAA
>JAOUOA010000216.1 GCA_029880625.1 Spirochaetia bacterium | reverse complement strand
GAATGAAATAGTTTATTAGCACTTTTATTGGCAAAGGTGAAGGGAACCATATTGTTTTTTGCCAATCTTTTTTTTGGCAAATCAGGACCGCCTGTCAGCAATTGAAACCAGGATATTTTTTTGAACCAAATCTTTGGAGCAGATTTCAGTTTTATATGAAATTTTTTGGATTCTTCAGGAGTAATTGTAACATCGTAGCCCTTTACTCTGCCGTTGTATTTCAGTACGCTGTCCATTAGAGGATCATCTGTTTGAGTTTTAAAAAGACCCATTTCTGACGCTGTTTTCTCAAAATCTGTCTTTGCGGATCTTTTATTTAATATATGCCGAAAGAGAATGTAGTAATAAAACGAAAAGAAAATTAAAACAAGTGTCACACCTGCAAATATTGCTTCAATTTCAATCATGGGTTTTCCTCCGACTATTAAATTATATTTTTCAGAACGGATCTGTCCAGACAATTTTAGACTCTTTCATTTGTTAGAAATTATCTATAATGTCTGATAGATACAAGTATATAAAAAATACAAATTTAAAAGTTTTTTATAAAAATCATTCGCAATTTATAAAATGCGAGGACAGACACGATCTTTGGTTCTATAATCCGGGCTAAATTTAAAACAAATTTGGAGTTCCAACTTATGGAAAATAATTTTCAATTAAAAAATATACGCAGTAAAACTGCAGCAAAGATTCTGCTTTCAGCTGCTTTACTGCTCTTCACGGCAGGATCAGGAATTGGTTGCGGAGCGACTGCTATGGGGAAAATGAAAAAAGAACAGTTTGAAGTTCTGGATCGCCATTCTGCCCGCAGAGAAAAAGAGATAAAACTCAAGCAGGATACCAAAGTCCATAAAACTCAACTGAGCAAAGGAACAAGAATCGGAATCTCTTCCACGGGTCAATTGATTGGACTCAATTCAAACCCAAAAATGATCGAATGGATCAAGCCTACAAATGATATCACAATCAGTAACATTGAAATTCCTGCAGGCAGCAAAGCAAATGTTAAGGAAAATATCTGGCCGGGATATTTTGTTTTGATTCAAATGGCATTAGGAAATGCTAAATTTGTCCTCAAATCCCTTGAGCTTGGTCAGGATAAGGAATACAACACTCTGAAATTCAAGAAGGGGACAGAGATGGAATTCAAAGAAGGGAAGCCAAATTGGGCTCTTCTGTCGGGAAATCATTCTTTTGGCGGGAAACAATATACCGCTGGGTCCGATTTATGGTTCAATCTGTCAGGTGAAGTTACGAAAAGCAGAACCAAAGCACAACGTGATGAGGAAATCAGGATTCTGAACTCCTGCAAGCGTAGCTGTTCATATATCGATGACAGTTCTGAATTCAACAGGTGTGTATCAAGGTGCAGGAATTAAATTCATTTTTCCTGGATAACTCCTGTTGTATCCAGTTTATAAATATAATATTCCTTTAAATAGCTTTTCTGCTAAATACCTTTTCTGCGGCCTTCCTGAGGCCGCAGTTTCTATTTACCGGGAATTCATTTTTTCTATTTTTTAAAAAACTTCTGTAGACTCTATACCCCTTTTTCTGAAATTGAATATCACTGATTTTTTGATGTATCAAATGCAAAAAAGGACAGGATATTGGAAAACATCGGACTGCAGGATTTTTTCTTTTCAGGAATGATTTTTGCCACAGGTTATTTTTTATTTTTTAACAGTTTATTATATCTGTTCGGTTTAAAAAATCCGGTTGCTCTGACCGGGGGGCTGAATTTATTTTTAATATCTTATTTAATGATCTATGCCGGTCTTGTTAAAAACGGTGCTATTTTTCATTTCCCCTGGCTTTTCGGCAGCGATATTCCCGTAACCGCACTGACCTTTATAAGCATGATCATGAATGCTTCACTGAACAGCCTTACTCCTCTGAAATGGAATCGGAAATACTGGATTATTTTGATCTTTCCTCTATATCTGTTTATTGTGTGGATTATGAATCTGCATTTTGATTTGAATCAACAATCCATGATTGTAAAAGAAAGCATACAACACGGAAGTATAAGCAGATATTATGATCCATTTACATTTGGAGTTTATCTATTGATGCATGGATTTGTACCTGTTTTTTATATGTATCAGCTGAAACAAAGCTTCAAACTTGACAAAGTTCCCGAAAAATTGACTCCCAGGGTTGTTCTGGGAGCGGTCGTTCTTTTGCTGGGGATTATTTTTATGACATCGTTTCAGGTGAGAAATGTATTCAGTGTAATCTTACCCCTGGGTCTTACTGCAGCTGAATTTGCTTTTTTTTACTCCGCATCATTTATCTTTTTTATATTTTTTCAGACGTTTCCCTATCTATTCAAACATGGCGCCGTTTTTTTTGATGCCAGAAGTTTTCACATTGATCGATACTGGAGTCCGGCATTGAGCGGTAGCAATCTGGTGAATGTCTCTGAGATGGTGAGCGTCACCATGCTGAACAAAAAACCCTATCTGGATGAAGAGATTACCATGCCCGGTGTTGCCAGAGAAATCGGTATTACTTCTCATGATTTTTCAGCTTATCTGAATCAGTTTCGAAATCAGAATTTTTCAGAGTTTATAAATTATTACAGAATTCAGGAGGCAAAGGCAATCTTAAAAAAAAGTAAGGATGTAAATATACTGAAACTCAGCTACGATGTAGGTTATAATAATCCTTCGACGTTTTACCGTGCATTTAAAAAAGAGACAGGGCTTTCGCCGAAAGAATGGAAAAATTTAGTTTAGAGGAATCAGGATTTTGGAAAATATCGGACCGCAGATTTTTTTCTTTTCAGGAATTCTTTTTTCGACAGGACTTTTTTTCTTCATTAACAGCCTGTTGTATATTCCAAAATATAGAGATCCAACAGGTCTGACAATCGGATTGACTCTCTTTTTTTTATCCTATATCGTTATTTATGCAGCTATTGTAAAAATCGGATTGATTAACGAAATTCCCTGGATTCTGGGAACCGACATCGTCGTATCCTCAATCACAATGATACTGATGAGTCTGACAGCAGCTTTCAATGCAAGATCCCCCTTGAAGTGGAAATGGAGTTATTCGTTTGTTTTTCTGCTCCCGTTATACATGATAGCTGCATGGTTTATAAATACTTCTTTTGATTATAACGATCAGCTTTTGATTGTAAATAAGAGCGTTGTAGATGAAAGGATTACTGGATTTTTCGATCCTATTACTTTCAGCCTTTATGTCGGGCTGCATGCATTTGTTTCTATTTTTGCAATGTATCAGCTCATAAAAAGCTTACGGTTTGAAAAAGTGCCTCTGAAAAAGGTTCCTTTTGTAGTCGCTGCATCTGGATTTTTTGCCGCATTCGTTGTTTTTGTAATGTCGTTTCAGGTGAGAAATGTATTCAGTGTAATCTTTCCCTGGGGTCTTTCATCTGCTGAATTTGCATTTTTTTATTCTACAGTATTTATCTTTTATGGCTGCTTTCAGATCTTTCCCTATTTTTTTAAACATGGAGCGGTCTTTTTTGATGTCAAAACCTTCAGCATTGACCGATACCGGAGCCCTGTTTTAAGCGGTTTGAATCTGGAAAAAGTTTCCCGATTGGTAAGCTCCGCCATGGAGGAAAAAAAACTTCACCTGAATGAGGGAGTGACGATGCCGGTTATAGCCCGAGAGATCGGCATTTCTTCGCATGAATTTTCCGCCTATCTGAACCAGCACAGAGATCAGAACTTCTCTGAATTTATTAACTTTTATAGGATTCAGGAAGCAAAGACGATTTTAAAAAAAAGCAGGGACGCTAATATTTTGAAACTCAGTTATGATGTGGGTTATAACAACCCTTCTTCATTTTACAGGGCTTTTAAAAAAGAGACAGGATTTTCGCCGAAACAGTGGATTAAAAAATTATAGGCATCTGCAGCTTTTGACCTTGCTCGTCGCATCTTTGTTGAATCCGAGACATATAAATTGATCAACTGGACGGGATAGTGCGCTATTTAATTCAGAAAGAAGGGTGAAAATCTGATTCCATCCAGGACTGATATAATTAAATTTTAACTTTATTTGTTCTTCTGCAGTTTTAAAATAATTGTCTAGTTGTCCATTGATAAAAAGAGGTCTGGAATTTATTTAATTGTTTTTATGATATGATTAATTTCTTTAATCGATTTTTAACTAAGTGAAGACACATTTATGCATTACCTTGATAAAATCAATATATCGAAAATAAATGGACCTATAAAACTTCCAGTGGATTTATCCGAAGACCTGTTCTGTCAATTTCTTTTCGCCGGGGCCCGGGAAATTAGCGTTTTTCCATCCCTCGGGAGGACCAAATTGCAGAAAATGCTCGCTCCTTGTTAACAGTAGATTGGATGCTTTGTCTTCGGAAAATTCTTTAATCAGTTCTTTAAATATTTCTGCTGAATTTGAAAAATTTCCGTTTAGAAATTCATACAGTCCATCAAGATATTTCTTGCGTGTAAGCATTTTTTTTTCTATAATCTCAGGGTTTAATTCTGCATCAATGACTTCAATCAAAAAAGTATTTTTTGTACTTCCACGGACTTTTACCATATCGAGAACGCGCATTCTGTATTTTTTTGTAGATTGTAATTTATCAACGGTTGTATTGCTTATAATTAAAGGGGCTCCATATATCTTGGTCAGACTTTCCAATCTTGAAGTAAGATTCACCGATTCTGAAATTACTGTTCCGTCCATTCGTTCTTCTCCGCCTACCGTGCCGAGCATCAAGTTCCCTGTATGAATTCCGATTCCGATACGTATGTCCTGAGAATTGTTTGCCCTGCGTTCTCTGTTGTATACATCCAGTGCGCGAAACATTTCAACTGCCGCATCGATGGCGTCCTCAGGATCTGCCGGAAAGAGAGCCATGATGGCGTCGCCAATATATTTGTCGATAAATCCTCCATGCTTTTTGATGGCCGGATTCATTCGACTCAAATATTGATTTACGAAATCAAAACTTTCTTCAGGTGTGAAATTTTCAACCAGTGTAGTGAAGTTTCGAATGTCGGCGAATGCCACTGTCATCTCTCTTTGGACCTGATCTCCCAATCTTACATCGAGAATGCTTTCTTTTAGCAATAGATCAAGAAATTCACGCGGTACAAAACGTGAAAGTGCTGTATTTGTTTTTTTAAGATCATCAGTAAGATTTTCAACAATCATGAATGCTCGTGCAAATCTTCTTGAAAGTAAAAAGGATTGTGCAAAGATAAAACCAAATAGACCATAGGCAAGGAAATATCCTGTATCAATAACCTGATTGTCATGCAGCATGTCGTTTATAGTTGCTGAAAAAATAAGAGAAAACCCGCCGATAAATATCATTGCACCGTCTCTTTTGTGGATCGAAGCGCGTCCAATTATGAAAAAAGTGTAAATTAATCCAAGAAAAGCAATCATTACAAATGCATTTATGCTCTGACTGAAAATATAAGGGGGAGTCACTATAACGATTGCAATGAGTAAACTGGAAAAAACTAGAAATATTCGATTAATCCATTTATTTGAATCCAGAGGGTAAAGGGAACTGGTAAATAATATTAAAGAAGGAAGAGCAATATAAATTGTCAGTACATCCACTTTAAAAAATAAATCAAAAGGTAGATTCGGGAAAATATGCATTAAATAAACTTCTCCCGTTGTGAGTGAACGCAATGAAGTAACCAGACTCATAATGCTGAAAAATAAATTCGAAATCTCCTTCTGACGCAGAAAATACAGAGCAAGATGGTATAAAGCCATTATAAACAAAGCTCCTCCAA
>JAOUOA010000004.1 GCA_029880625.1 Spirochaetia bacterium | reverse complement strand
CCTTTATGATCAAATGAGAAGCAAAAAAGATACTCGTTATATACTTACTTACCGGGCGCTTGACAGTGATTTTTTAAAAGGTCATTATGTGGATTTAAAAGTAGAAGTTTTTCATTTTCAAACTGCAGGAATTTCCGACGGAGGATACTTTGTTCCAGCTGAATACTGAAAATATTAAAATTATCATTCATACTGCAGTTGTTATTGTCAGCGTTTTTTTTATTACAGACAATGTTTTTTCTGAAACTTCACTTGAATTAAAAAATAAAGCTGATGCTTATTATTCCAAATCAGACTATCGGTCTGCAGTTCATATGTACCGGCAGTCAATTGCAAAAAATCCCAACAATAAAAATGCGCATGTTGGAGCAGGCAAATCATATCTACATCTTTACGATTACAATCGATCAGAATATCATTTTAAATATGCCTTAAAACTCGATAAAAATAATGAAAATGCAATGATTGGGCTTGGATTTCTCTATCTCGAATTGAATAAGTTTAAAGAAGCAAAAGAACTTCTCGATCAAGTATCCAAAATAAACCCAGGCAATAATGAGAATAATTATGCTAAAGGTCTGATGTATCTTAAACAAAATAAATACAGCATTTCAGAACTTTATTTTAAAAAAGTACTGAAACTCAATGCAGGTCATATTCTTTCTTTGCTCGCATTAGGAGAAATTGAAATCAAGCGAGGAAGAAATGATATTGCAGAGGATTACTGGAACAAAGCTAGAAAAATTAATCCGTTAAATCCTGAAATTCATAAAATGCGTGCGAAACTGGATCTTCATTATGCCAATGAAAAAGAAGATTCTGATGACAGAGATATTTATCTTCAGCGCGCTCGAGAATCCTTGATCAATGCAGATACTTCTGGCAATTCAGAAATCAACCAGGAAAAGAAAATTATATGGATTGATATCATGAAAGGCGATGATGTCAGCGCACTGGATCGAGTAACAGAAATATTGAAAAAAAACAAAAAGCATCCAGAAATGAATTATTTAGCCGCAATTCTTTCTGCACAAAGCGATCGGCCTCCGGATATCGTAGCATCATACTATCTAAATTTGTTGAATTTTAATTCAGATGATTCAATTACCAGATTCAGTTTTGAGGAATATGTCCTTTCAAAAGAACAGTTTTTTTCTCCATCAGGAGAAATACGTAAAAATCTATCCTATTACCACCTTTCTCTTGCAAATAAATATGAATCGGAAGGACAGATGAGAAGATCTCTTGCTCATTTACAAAGAGGAATAATGCTTTATCCCGACAGCAAGGTGCTCCTGGAAAAACGAAAAGAAAAAATGCTATATTCAGGAAATTTTGAAGGGTATCTGAGGGATCTGGTTTTATTAAAAAGAAAATCACCTGAAAATTTTAAGCTGCTGCACAGGTTGGAAACGGCCCTCAAGGATAAAAAAAGATATATATCATACCGTGAAAGGCTTCTTTCGTCAGATGACATAGGAGGACATCCTACTTTTAATAGAACGCCGCCATATATTTTTGTTTATCATATCAGACCAGAAGAATCTTTTCCTGACTATCCTGATGCATCAAAAATTTTATCTGATGCGATCATCCTTTACTTAAATGAAGCAGGGAAATCAGACCCTGTTCCTGCCCATTTTCGCAAAAAAATTATTTCATCGATTTCGAATTCTTCACGAACAAAAATGCATACAGGGAAAGGCGTATACTTTTCTTCCTCAAATCTTCCATTTATTGAAGAATTTGAAAATAAAAATATGCAGGTATCTTATATCCTTGATGGAAGTTATTCAGTAAATAACGGTATGATCAGAATGAAAATTCAACTGATGGAAAAAAATACCGCAAGACCCATTATGAACTTTAACGTTCAAGCGAAAGGGAAAAATGCAATTCATGATCTTGCTTACAAAATCAATAAAAAAATTGAAAATCTGCCGCATACAGGAAAAATCATCAAGGTTTCACATCAAAAAGTTTTTATTAATAAAGGAAAGTCTGATGGATTAAGAAAAGGTGATCTTTATTCAGTTCCAGGAAAATCTAATCTTGAAATCGACGAAGTTGATTATTATGTTTCTTCTGCAAGACCTGTAAAAGGGAAAAGCGCTGTGTATACAATAGGAGAAAAAGCCATGCAAAAACCGGGATCAAGACAAGGAAAATCTGATTAAAATTCTTTTAAAACATTGATATTAAATTCAACGGTAGTTGACAGACCTGTAAAGTCGCTGGCAGTTACCCTTAAATGATTCGTTCCATTTATTACAGGCAGATTACCCAGATTGTATAGATCATGGATATAGGTTTCTTCAAAGGACTGTCCTCCGGATAAAATCCAGCCTTTTTGAGATAAAAGGAGTTCATTAAAATTCAAACTTTGTTCAGGCTGATCATTCAGTTTCCATTTTAAATGGAAAAGACCTCTTCTTGTATTCTTTTCCATTCCAGGATCAATCACATTCAGTAAAAAAGGATAATTTTTAGTAAGACGAATTTCTTGAGGTCTGGAATGTGAAATCATTGTTTTTCCAATTGGAGTAATAATAATAATCTGGCCAATCACCGGAGGATTGTTATCCGTGGCAGGAGGCAGCACGGAAAGAGGATTGATATATACATTACCGTAATTTTTAATAATAAAAAAATGAAGATGGGCTCCGCTTGAATGACCTGAGTTTCCGGTATATCCTATGATATCATTCTTTTTTACCGTACCTTCCCTTAGATTTGAGAATTCTTTTAAGTGATAATATCCGCTCCACCAACCCTTTCCATGATCGATAAAAATTTCATTCCCCGGGCCAATTTGAGGCTTATAAGGATCATCGGAAGCATGGCGGGAATATAATATTTTCCCATCATCAACAGGATAAATTGGGTCATTCAGAGAAGCAATATCCAGGCCGTTATGGAAATGATCTGTCCTGGTTTCTGCAAATGTTGAAGTCAAGCCCTTCAGATCTGGGAGTTTTCCCTTCACAACGGGCCATTGAAAAGAAGGAGAAGTGTAATTTTGTGCTTGAAATGTATAGAAAAAATTGATAAAAAAATAACACAACAGTAAAAAAACAAATCTTATTTTTCGTCTCATTTGAATACTCTTATGAAACATGCAAAATTTGGAGTAAAGTAAAAAACCTTTTACAAATAAGATAAATTTATGATAACAGTAAAAACGATGGAATTAAAAACAGAACTTGAGACTGAGAAAAACACATCTGAGCAAGAAGATGATTCTAAAATTATTCATCTGGTAAATCGTTGTTCAGAGGGAGATTCAGAAGCTCTAAAAGAATTTTTTTCAATTTATTCAACCGATATGTATAACTTCCCCATCAAGGTTTTTCATCTTGATGAAGATGCAGCTTCAGACTTTTTTCTATATGCATATGAACGGCTGAGCAATGGGAAACGATTTAAGTCTTTCCAGGGCAGATCTGCTTTCAGGACCTGGTTTTATACTGTTCTCAGGAATCTATTAATTGACTGGCTCAGAACTGTCCGGGAAATTAAAACTGTCAATGTTACCAAAATTGATGATAACGGTAATGAATACAAATTAATCGAAAATACTCCTGATCCAAGGAGCATTTTGTCAGGTGACGATAAACAGGAATTCAAACAATTTATCAGCCGCCTGAACCAGCTCAGTATGGAGATGAGGGTGATTTTCAAACTATCCTTTATTTACTATCTTGATTTATCACAGGAAGAAATCGTTTATCTTGCAGAAAAATCAATGCGGCCCCATACCGAGGTGATTTCTTTTCTCACCCATTTAAAAAATAAACTTTCTGAAAAAGAAATGAAAAATATTGATTATGAAGATAAAATCACTTCTTTATTTCTTTCAATTATGGAATTAAAATCAAAAAAAACAAAGCTTCTTGATGGCAAAAAAAAGAGCACTGAAAATGTCCTGCTTGTTTCTGCTGATGATATAGAAATTGAAAAACTTGATAGAGCCATAGAAAAGAAATACCAGCAAAGAGAAAAACTTCTTGAAAAAATGAAGAAAGGTCATTTTATCTCAAGGACACCATACAAATATGTAGCAGAAATCCTGAATATACCCGAAGGAAGCATCTCTGTCCATATGATGCGGGTAACAGAAAAACTTTTAAAATCCTAAATTTTTTTTTGAAATAAAATTATTTATTAAAAAACTGCGATTTTTTTACGTCATATGTTCTGAAGAATGAAATTGCTTTTAATGAGTATGAAAATCAAGTGAGGGAAAAATGAAAATAAACAATATCATTGAAGAATATATTGAAAATCCGGAAAATGTTTACGATAAAATGTCTTCTCTGGATGAGCGTTCAAGAAAGATTGTATTTCTTCTTGAAGAGGTTTTTGCTGGATTAAAATTTTCAAATATAGATGAAGTTCAGGATGAACAACTCATCGCAGAAATTGCAGATAAACTGCGAAAAGGAGAAATGACTGGAAAAATCAATCTCCAGGATATTCAGGCTGTCACTGATGTTGTAGGTTCCCTCAAACTCATGTCTCATCCGGAACGAAAAGAAGTTCCAGAAGTTTTAATGTCTGTCATAGAAAGAACTCAAAATATCATGAACAAAAAGAAGGTTCCATCTTTTATTGTCCAAATGAAAGAGAATGGCATTAAAGCAATTTTGTCAGGACTGAACGGAATGAATCTGGTCCCTGCAGCTGTTCCTGTAATGAGATCGTCTGCAACAATGGAACAGGAAACCAGCAGTTTAGTTATAGAGCAAACTCTGGACAATGGAAAAATCAGCTACAGCATCGTAAAAGAATCCAGTGCAGATGTCATGCTAACATTGAATTTTTCTGACAAAATTGGAAGATGCAGAGTTTTTCTGAAAGAAAATGACAGAATTATTTACACTGAAAATCTTGAAGATGGTGAAGATTCAGTAAGCTTCAGACAGCTAAAACCGGGATATTATGATATCAGCATTTCCGGTTCCATAAACCACGACTTCAGCATCCTTGTTGACGGCTGAAAACGATTTATAGAAGAAGAAGCTCCATTCTTAATGAATGGAGCGAACCTGATCTCCCACAGTAAGGTACAGTCCTGATACCTGATTTACTTTTTTTAATCTTTCAATTAAATCTTTGCTGTAATCAACATTAAAGCTGTCATGTACCTTGATGACTCTTCGGTTGCTACTGCCGTTGACAAGATGAAAATATACGGCAAGATTTCCGGTATGACATTTCATGATTGTCTGCAGCTGATTCAGGATTACATCATTTAATGAATTTGTATTGATTTTAACATGAAGTGATTTTTCTAGCTTTTCTTCAAGTGTATCGCGGGTTAAGGGCGAAATTTCATTTACAATCAATTGCGGAGTTCCTGTTTCCTCTCTTTTTTCAAGAATCCCTCTTATGAAAAAAGGTGTATCCGTTAATAAATGTTCTTTGATTTTTTCAAGAGCATTGGGGAAAATAATGGCATTCAGACTTCCTGACATATCCTCAACCGTTAAACGGCACATTTCCCTTCCTGTTTTAGTAAAACGAAGCGAATACTCAGTTATGACACCTGAAATTTCAATTTTTTCTCCGCCTCGTTTTTCAATGAGCTTTGAAATGGGAAGAGCGTGAATTGTCTTTAATATTTTTTCGTATTTCTGCAGAGGATGACCGCTGAAGTAAAAACCCAGAACTTCTTTTTCCCTTGAGAGAAGTTCTGAATCATTCCATTCTTTAACATCTTCCCCGCGGGGAATTCCCTCCGTCTGAAAAGAGGAATTCTCTGATGTCCCAAAAAGGGAAGTTTGACCTGAAATACGGTCTTCCTGGGTTTTCTGACCGTGTTGAACTGCCATTTCCAGGCTTTCCATTAAAGCTTTTCTTGTATAGTTTAGATTTTGAAAGCAACCTGCCTGAATTAAGGATTCAAGTGTACGGCGGTTGCAAAATTTTAAATCGATATTTTCTATAAACTGGAAAAAAGTATTAAAAGAACCGTCACTGCAGTTTTCTCTGCCGTTCATTACAGAAATGGCAGCTTGTTCTCCTACATTTTTTATAGCAGATAAACCAAATCGAATTTCGCCGTCTTTTTCTACAGAAAATTCCAGAATGGATTTATTAATATTCGGTCCGAGAATTTTTAATCCCATTTCCCTGCAGGCATTAATATAAGGAACGAGTCCTTCAATCTTATCTTTTTCAGAATTCAGAACAGCACACATGTAATCAGATGGAAAATTTGCTTTTAAATAAGCTGTCTGGTATACAATGAGCGCATATGCAGCAGAATGAGATTTGTTAAAGCCGTATTCTGCAAATTTTGCCATCTGTTCGTATAGTGTATCTGCCCATTTTGCATTATACCCGCCTTTTTCAGCTCCTTCAAGAAATTTAACACGCATCTGATCAACCAGATCTCTTTTCTTTTTCCCCATTGCTTTTCGAAGAGCATCGGATTCGCCTGGAGTAAAATTTCCTATAATTCTTGAAATGAGCATTACCTGCTCCTGATAAACAATCACACCATAGGTATCGGAAAGAATTTCTTCAAGATCCTTATGCGGGTATTCGACTTTTTCTTTTCCATTTTTTCTGTTTATAAAAGAGTCTGACATACCGGATTGAAGCGGACCGGGACGAAATAAGGCAATCAATGCAATAATATCTTCAAATCGGACAGGCTTTGTCTTGAGAACAAATTCTCTCATTCCTGCAGATTCAACCTGAAATACTCCTGAGACATCTCCCTGCTGGAGCATTTTATAAGTTTTGTCATCATCCATTGGAATATTCTGGATTTCAATTGTCTGATTCAAACGTCTTTCAATTGATTTAATACAATGATCAATAATCGTAAGATTTCTGAGCCCCAGAAAATCCATTTTAACCAGACCGACATCGGTTAGATTCGTCATGTCATACTGTGATACGATAACACGCTGATTTTTGCTTTCAGCAGTTTTTGCAGCTATTGTTGCAAGAGGAATGATTTCTTCAAGGGGATTGGGAGAAATTACTATACCTGCTGCATGAACTCCCGTATGCCTTACATTCCCTTCAAGGGCCAATGCAGTCGAAAAAAGTCTTTTTTGAGTTTCTCCTGAATCTAAATATTCCTTTAAGTCTTTTGATTTCTCAACAGCACCTTCAAGAGATATATTCAGTTCGTCAGGGAACAGAGATGTGGCATGATTTGCCTCATCAAAAGGAATATTTAATACCCGTGCTACGTCCTTGAGGCAAGCTTTCGCAGCCATTTTTCCATAGGTGATGATCTGCCCTACATGATCATTGCCGTATTTATCGCGTACATAGTTTATTACTTCTTCTCTTCTTTCTGCACAGAAATCAACGTCAATATCAGGCATTTCTTTTCTGTCGGGATTTAAAAATCTTTCAAAAAGCAGATCGTATTTTAGAGGGTCAATATCGGTAATACCCAGTCCAAAAGCAACAATGCTTCCTGCAGCAGAACCTCTGCCCGGACCGACAGGAATTCCCGTATGTTTGGCATAATTGATAAAATCCTGTACAATTAAAAAGTATCCGGAAAAATCCATATTCTGTATAACATTAATTTCAAAATTAAATCTCTCATTGACCTTATCTGGAAGAGTGCCTCCTCCGTATCGTCTGATAAGACCTTCAAGAGCCATTTTTCTCATATGGCTGTCCAGAGTTTCTCCAGGGGGAACATTGTATTTCGGGAGCAGGGGGTTGCCGAATTCAAAATTAAGATCGACCATTTCAGCAATTTTCATAGTATTGATCATTGCTTCAGGAAACTCTTCGCAAAGAAGCGCCATTTCTTCAGGTGTTTTTACATAATATTGATCGTTGAACCCGAAAGGAAGATCATCTTCAATTGTTTTTTTCTGATTGATTCTGAGAAGAATATCCTGAACGTCCCGATCGCTTTGAGTGAGAAAATGACTGTCATTGGTTATAACAAGCGGTATACCGAGTTTTTTTGAAATTTGAATATTGACCTTTGCTGCAAGATCTTCTTCAGCCATGCCATGCTGCTGAATTTCCAAATAAAATCGCTCCGGTCCAAAAATTTCTTTCAGTTTTCCGGCGAGCTGTTCAGCTTCATCTTCTTTCCCTGCAATAATTTTTCTTTGAATTTCGCCTCCGATACATGCTGACAGACAGATCAAGCCTTCCGAATGTTCTGCAAGAAGTTCGTAATCGATTCTGGGTTTTCTGTAAAATCCTTCTGTATAGGATCGGCTGGTCAGTTTGATTAAATTTTTATATCCTGTTTCATTTGCTGCCAGAATGACAAGATGGTAATTATTGCCGTCGGCAAGCTTTTCAATTTGTTTTGTATCCGTCCGTTTTCCAGGGGCTACATAAAACTCAAGTCCAATAATTGGCTTAATACCGTGTTTTACGGCTTCTTTGTAAAAGTGAATCGTTCCGAACATATTGCCATGATCTGTCATGGCGACTGAAGACATCCCTGTATCTTTGCAGCGCTGCATTAACTCGGGGATTCGGATTGCTCCGTCCAGAAGGCTGTACGAAGTATGAAGATGTAAATGAGTAAATTCTGCCTTATTCGCTCCGGTCGTTCCTGTGCTCATTCCTGCCTCAAGGGACATAATAATATACTGGATTGATTTCTGCAAGCAAGCTACCATGTTTCCTTCATTTTTTTAAGGAGGTGAAAGCAGAAAATGACCATGAAAACAAGTATAATATTATCGTATATTTATTATACTTGTAAACTTATGCCGCATAAAACAAGACAGGATAAATATATTCTAATCTTTCATTTAAAAAAAATTGTAAAAATTAACTACCATGATTGATCTAACAACAAGGTCCGGCAATAATATTAAAAGGAGATTGATAAAAGAATAAAATATAGCCTGAAATAGATGAGATAAATTGTAGAATGTACATATGCATCATGGAATTAATATTTGAACAACACGGGAAATCAAATTAAATTCAAGCCTTTCCTGATTCAGGCAGCGATGGATAACAATATTATATCTTGATCGCTGTTATCAGGTGCACATCACAGTTTTAGAATAGCGAAGACATTTCAAAATTAATTGAAGCAACGAGCATGGACGGATCTTTGCAGGAAGCAGAAACCGACTGTCGACTTAAAATGATTGAATGGAGATTGGGAACCTGATCATCAACGCTGGAACAGCAGACGTCATTGCAGTAATTGTACCTCCGACAGTATTTACACCGGATGTTAACGACACAGCAGAACTGAGAAGTGTTGTTAAAAAGGTGCTGAATACACTTCTGAAAGATATTGACCGACAGATTGAATCCAATTACAGATCAGGTGCTACAGTATCCATTGTTTTCAAGGGAATGACTGTGAGCGAATTCACTAATGCTCGTATCTTTCCTGCAATGAAAAATATTCGAGGGGTTAACAGTGTTTTCGACATAGTTTTTGACAGCAGGGGAGAATCTGATAAAGTTTGAGCATTACAGTCAATCTACAGAGATTCGTAAGGTCCTCGGACTTCAAAAGACAGCAGGCTATGCAAAAGTATTAAACTACATTACAGACAGGCTTTTAGAATATTTAACAAAAGATGCCGCGCAAACCATCCGATGACTGAAAAAGCTTACCGAGAAGCCAGAAAATTTAAAACGAAATAGAATTTATAATTATATTTATACTTTTAGACTTGCTCTTAAGATACGTTCCTGATAACTTTTAAATCAGGTTGCGGATGAAGCTGGATTCGACATCATGAAAAAGACCTGATAATCAATTAAAATATTAAGTCTGATTTATTTTGTAATCAAAGATGGCTTTTTCAGCTAAATTGACTTGCCTTAAAAAAGCTGAATATAAGAATTAACTATTTATCTGGATAAGAATTGAATGAAAATTCCTGAAGCATCCGTCAAGTTATCCATTCCACGTTACTATATCGATTACTGGAAAAAAATCGGTCTGATCTCTGATTCAGAATCTTCTGATCTGGATTTTACAGATTTACTTAAAATCCGTTTCATCGATCGCTGCAAGAAAAACAAAATCAGCCTTCAAAAAATTAGAAACATTCTCAATAAAACAGATATGTTCAAGGAACGATGGTATGAAAATCTACAAATATCTCCGGGAATTTTATTAAAAAAAGACAATTCATTTCTGATGGAACCAATAACAGAGCAGCTTCATTTTGATTATCAGTATTTCGGTCAAGAGGGAAACCTGTTGAAACTGTGGGGAAATAAAAAAGAATCTGATGAAATTTCCAGACTGGAAGATTTGTATGTTACAGGCCTGGAAAAAGGAGATACAAAAAATGTTTCCGAAGTATTAAAAAAAATCCTTAAAATCAAAAAAGATCATACCGGCGCATTAATCGAGTCAGGAAATATTGCTTTTGAAGAAAATGATCTGGAGACAGCATTAAAATTTTATGGACTGGCAGAGGATGCGGATAAAGAATGTGTTGAGGCAATTTATAATATTGCAAATATATACTTCAGACAGAAAAAATATGCCGCTGCAATAAGAAATTTTCACCGCTGCATTGAATTGGATCCTGATTTTCCGGAGTCTTATTACAATCTTGGTCTGGTTTATTACAGTTTGAAGTATTTTGACAGAGCTGTCTTATTTTTAAATATGTATATAGAGATTGATTCTGATTCAGTCTGGGCTGAACAGGCAAAAGTTTTTATAAATGAAATGAATGAAATCACGGATCAAATTCATGATGAAGATTTGCTGGACCTATAAAGATTAAAAGGTAGAAATCCATGGATGAAAAAAAGCACGAATTAATAGCAAATCAAATTTATGATAATATCAATCTTCTTACAATTCGTAAATCTGTAAAAATGATCTGTGACCTCAGCAAAGAAGACCTGGATGAGTTTGTCCAGTTTCACTCTCCTATATTGATTTTTTTATTAAACATTCTGGATAAGACGCTTTCTACTCAACTCCTTTCCAACCTTTCAGAAGAATCCCTTCTTTATCTAATGGCAGAAGAATTCAGAACGATTTTAATTACTCAGATGGCTACGGTATCCGGAGACCTGGATGAACTGGTTGATATCAGCAACTACATGGAAGTATGCGAAAAAAAAGGATTGAAAGATGAAATTTCTGAATCAACCAAAAGGGTGATTGAAATCCTGTGGAAGAACAGGGTCGCCCAGGAAAAATCACACTTTCTCTATCTTGATTCGCTTAATGTGGAAAGAAGGAAAGAATTATACATGGAACTCAAAGATTATAATATCCACATCGCAATTGGTCTTATGATTTTTTCCCCTGATAATATTTTAATGAGCATTCTGGATGATCTTGTCGTTGCCCGGCCAGAAATATTAAAACACATACCTGAAGAATTAATTAACATAAGATTTAAATTGAATTATGACCTATATTTATCAGAAGAAATATTTAACAATCTGCCTGAACAAAATCAAAATTCAATAAGAGGAATCCATGAATTAATTTTTGATAAATTTCAAAAAGAATTTCAAACCATAAAACTGTTAAGACAATCTGAATATTCAGAAGGAGAAATCCGGCAGAAGGTGTTAAATATTGTGTTTTCAATTCTAGAAAGGGTCCGGCCTGATATGAGAGAGACCATGCTTTCAGAGCTCAGTGCAAGAGGAACAATCAATGACGATGATATTACTATGTTAAAAACAATCA
Organism: Spirochaetia bacterium; assembly: GCA_029880625.1. Taxonomy (GTDB): domain Bacteria; phylum Spirochaetota; class Leptospiria; order Leptospirales; family Leptonemataceae; genus JAOUOA01. The sequence continues at coordinate 6,077 of JAOUOA010000004.1, read as the reverse complement.
GGGAATTATTATAAGCTATGAATTTCAGCAGCCTTCAGGCTGCATAAAAATCCACTTTTATAATTTCTTCTATATGAATTAAGCTTTGCTTTCCATCTCGATTATTTCTGATAACAATGTCGCCTTCCATTTTTCTATTTTTATCTAATTCCAGAGTGCTGCCGTCTTTCAAATGCAGAATAATGTCAATCCCTCTGAATTGTATGTACTGCTGCAGCTGCTTTTTAAAATCCATGGTTTCTAATTTCATTCTTTAACTCCTGTTTATGTCTCTTTAATGAATGATACATTCAATCATTTTGATTACCTGTACGGAATATTTCTGCATTTACTTTAGAAAAAAATTGACATAATCATAAAAAAAAATAATTTGGTCAAATTGGAGAAAAATGTAAACAGATGATTGGAGTATTACTTAAAGACGGAGAATCAATAGAGTCAGCGCTTAAACGTTTCAAACGTGAATGTGTAAATGCAGGCATTCAGTCTGAGATTAAAAGAAGAGAATTCTTTGAAAAACCTTCCGAAAAAAAGAAAAGAAAGCAGGAATCTGCTATGCGTAAAAAAGAAAAGAAACGCATCATCTTAATGAAAAAAGATAGAAACTGATATAACAATCCTCACTGAGGAATTTTAATGTCAAAGTTATTTTCAAAAATTGAAGAAGATTTAAAAACAGCACTTAAAAAGAAAAGTGAAGTTGAGTTGTCTACTTTAAGACTTCTAAAATCTGATATTCAATATGAAACGACTAAGTCAGGATCCAAAGAACTAACCGATGAATCGATTCAGTCCATCATTAAGAAAGCTGTAAAAAAAAGAAATGAATCGATTGAACAATTCAAAAAAGCCGGAAGAAACGATCTTTCAGATAAAGAACAAATAGAAATCAATATTCTGAACCGTTATCTACCAGAAGAAATCAGTGAAAATCAAATTATACCCGTAATTGATGAAATCCTTAAAAAGTCAGATGCATCCCCACATGCAGGAAAAATTACAGGCATGGTAATGTCAAAATTTAAAGGACAGAATATAAATGGTTCTCTTGTTAAAGACCTTGTCCAGGCACGAATACAAAATTGAATCAGACAGATTTCAAGAGCCAGATTCAGAATGCGCTTCCCATTGAAAATTACATTGGAAGATTTGTCGCTCTTAAAAAACAGGGAAAATATTTAAAAGGCCTCTGTCCCTTTCACAGCGAAAAAACTCCCTCTTTTACCGTTACTCCCGAAAAAGGAATCTATCACTGCTTTGGATGCGGAAAAGGTGGCGATGTCATCACATTTGTCATGGAAATGGACTCTCTTACATTTCCAGAAGCATTAGAAGTTCTTTCTGCCTATACAGGAATCAAGAAGCCAAAATCATCAGGAAAAGACCAAAAACAAAGCCTTCTTTTTGATATTAACGCAAGGGCGTCTCAGGTTTTTTCAAATTTTTTAAATGAACCCGCTGCATCTTCGATTTATCAGTATATAAAAAACAGAAACATCACAGACGAAGCTTTAAAAGCATATTATATTGGCGGGAGTCCAGATTCCTGGAATTTTTTAACACATAAAATGAAAGATTCGCTTCCAATGCTTTCAGAACTGGGGCTTGTAAAGAAAGGGAAAAACGATTATTATGACTTTTTCAGAAATAGACTGATTTTTCCCATTCATGATATCACAGGACATGTAGCAGGATTTGGAGGAAGGGCTCTTCCAGGTAATGATAAAGAAGCAAAGTATATTAACTCATCGGAATCTTCTGTATTTCATAAAGGATCAACTCTTTACGGCCTGTTTCAGAGCCTGTCCTCGGTAAAACAGGAAAAAGAAATCTACATCGTCGAAGGCTACATGGATGTGATCGGCCTTTTCCAGCAGGGAATTAAAAATACGGCTGCGCCTCTCGGAACAGCTTTTACTGAAGAACATTTAAAAATTCTCCAGCGTTATACAGATAAAATTATTCTTGTCATGGACGGCGATCAGGCGGGAAAAAAAGCCGCATTGCGGGCTTGCCAGATATTAATGAAATCGCCTTCCATAAAAACATCGGTTATTCTTCTTCCGGAGGGAAGGGATGCCTTTGATCTTGCATCTTTTGAAAATAAAGAAACTGTTCGTTCTGTTCTTGAAAACAGAATTCCTTCATCCCGTTTTTTAATTTATGAGACTCTTTTTCCTGGATGGACAGAAAATAAAATTAAAACCGACAATTTTAAAGAATTTACCGCTGAAATAAAAAAAATTTATGATATAAACCCATCTCAATCCATCCAGCCGGATCTGGAAGAAAAAAGAAATGCCCTGGAAAGGCTTTTTCAGTTCGTTTCAGGCATCCAGACTCCCCTTGAGCAGGAAATATTTCTTAATGAAGGCGCCATTTCTCTGGGTCTGGACCCTGCTTCTGTAAGATCAGAAATGAAGAAAAAAAATGACATGAAACCGGCTTCCGGGAGCACTGGCAAAAATACAGTAAATTTTCATGAACAACAGGATGATCCTGCAGTTAAAAAGCTGATCCGAATTGAAAGAGAAATTTTAACTGAACTGATTTTTTCAAGTCATTTAATGAATCTTGCTCTGGAAGCAATGGACCAAATATTTTTCTTTGATGAATACAGTGAAATTTTATGGAGATATCTTGAAGGAAGGTATACAACAGGAAATTTATGGAATTCAGATGATTTTGTAAAATTTGAAATTCCCCGTGAACTTATATCTGTTTTTTCAGGTGAGTTAATCTCTCAGACTGAAAAAAATATTCAGGAAAGAGATGAATCTATAATTTTACGGCAGTTAATCAATAAACATGAAGAAATCAGAATAAAAAAAGAGATAAAGGAATTGGAAATCAGACTTCCAGTTGCCGATTCTGTAGAACAGGAAGTTCTTCTCAGCTCATACAACAGTCTTTTGAAAGATTTAAAAGAGCGTGAAAACCTTGGTCGAAATATTTTCGATAAAACAAAACAATAAATGAACTAGAGATTTACCTCAGGGAGTATTACCGATATGGCAATGGAGGATTTACCGGAAATCCAGAAAATTATCTCAATTGGAAAAGCCAATGGAGAGATTACTTATGATGAAATTAATGATTATCTGCCTGAAAAAATTGTAAACTCAGAACGAATTGAAGATGTATTTACGCTTCTGAATCAGCTTGGCATTGAAGTGGTGGAGGAATATTCCAGCAAAGCTATTGAAGATCTCCAGCCTAAAGAACCTAAAAAAGAAATCAAAGTTGTAAAAAAGAAAAAAGAAACCGGCAGTTCAACAATCACAGATGATCCCATCCGTCTTTATCTGAAAGAAATTGGAAAAGTATCTCTAATTTCTGGAGACAAAGAAGTTTTTCTTGCAAGAAGGATTGAAAACGGCGAAAACATTATCGAAGAAACCATTCTTGAATCCTCTCTTCTCAGAGCAAATTTTTTCAAACTCATGCCGAAGATCAAATCCCGGAAAATCAAAGTTTCCGATGTCATTCGCGCAAATAAAGCTTATTACATGAGCACTTCAGAACTTGAGAAACTCGAAAAAAAATTTCTCGAGCAAATGGAAATTATTTCTGTTGAGGAAAAAAAATTAAACGAAGCGCAGAATAAGCTCAGAAAGTACGTGGATGGCTCTAAAAAATGGCGTGAATACCGACTGAAGGCTGATGAAGCAAAGGCCATTGTTAATGAATGCGTTTCAATTCTAGGGGTTTCACAGAAAGAAATTCAAAGAATTTCGCAGAAAATCAAATCCATGGTCTTCCGCATAAAAGAAATCCAGAGGCATTTTCTTTCCATCAAGGCAAAATACGGAAAGGATATAAAAGAAATCAAAGCCTTCAATCGTTTTATTGAAAAAAATGAAAATCTGGAAGATATTGAAAAAGAAATGCACTGCAGTATTGATGAAGTGCGTGATGTAATAAAAGATATCCGAAACAATGAAAGAAAACTCCGCAGAATGGAACAGGAAGCAGGCTCTCCCATTTCTGATATATTAAAATGGGGAGAATCATTAAATAAGGGCGAAAGAGAAATTGCCCAGGCAAAAAAAGAATTAATCAAAGCAAACCTGAGACTTGTCGTATCCATTGCCAAAAGGTATGCAAATCGAGGAATGCATTTTTTCGATTTAATCCAGGAAGGCAATATTGGTCTGATTAAAGCTGTAGACAAATTTGAATACAAGAAAGGCTATAAATTCTCCACATATGCGACCTGGTGGATCCGTCAGGCAATCACAAGAGCCATCAGCGATCAGGCCCGTACCATTCGGATACCGGTACACATGATTGAACAGATCAATAAAGTGGTCAGAGAAACCAGACTCTTTCTTCAGGAAACCGGACGTGAACCCACAAACGAAGAAATTGCAGAACGTCTGGGCTGGCCGATCAAACGTGTTAAAGATGTTAAAAATGTAGCCAGGGAACCAATCTCTCTGGAAGTTCCTGTCGGTTCAGAGGAAGATTCTGAACTTGGTGATTTTATTCCAGACCTTGAAGTGGAATCGCCCATGAATACGACAGCTCATAGAATGCTTACTGAGCAGATTAAAAGCGTCTTGAATACGCTTCCTGCAAGGGAGCAAAAAGTTCTTAGAATGAGATTCGGGCTGGATGACGGCTACAGCCACACCCTGGAAGAAGTAGGTTATGTATTTCAGGTTACAAGGGAACGGATCCGTCAGATTGAAGCTAAGGCTTTAAGAAGGCTCAGACATCCTTCCAGAAGCAAAAAACTGAAGGATTATATAGATTAATTTTATAAATTACTGTAGCATCTGCTTCTGTAACAAACCTTTCTATCCCTTGAAAAAATATTAATTTCAAGTTTTAATATTTGACCTTTTGCAGTGAATGATGTAGAATGTATACAAATGGTTCAGGGAAATAATAAACGGCAGTTTGAAAGAATTGATGAGCAGATAGCCATTGATTACAGAATTATTACACTCGGTGATAAGCCTCATGAAAATCTTCGATTTTCCGGCCTGGCTGATATGGACAATGTATCTGAAGGCGGAATTCTTTTTGAATATCATGAATCCATACCTGTCGGCAGTTTAATGGAACTTGGATTTAATATTGGAACAGATGTTCCCATTCATTTGAAAGGACGTGTGAAGCATGTAAAACAGCTTGGTGTTTCCCGTTTTGCAATAGGCATTCAATTTCTTGCTAGCATGAAAGAAGATATTGAAGCTCTTATCAATTTTATTAATGAAAAAAGCCTCCTCCGCAAACAGAAAAGAAAAGAATCAGAACAAAATACATAATATGAATATTTAAAATTTGTCGCTTGATTTACAATTCAGAAATACTTTTTAAACTTTATAAAATGATATTGTTGGATCTGTCAAGGTTCAAAATCATGACATCAGATTAAAACTCCGGGAACTTTATGCCTGATATTCTTTTTAATTTAATTATTTTTATCATTATAACTGATTTTGTTTTTTCTTATATTCTTGAATATTTAAATTACAGCAGCTGGCCTTCTAAAATTCCAGAAACGATCCGTGATTTTTATTCAGATCAGAAATACTCAGAAGCGTTTTATTATAATCAGGATAAATATTTTCTTTCCTCTGTATCGAGCACATTCAGCTATATTATATTATTGGGAATGCTTTACGCTGGCGGATTTTACTATGTAGATGAAGCTGCCGGAGTAATTTCGAATCATCCCATCACATCTGCAATCTTATTTTTCATAATTCTCTATGCAGGCAATGAGATTCTTACACTGCCAATTTCTTATTATAATACATTTGTAATAGAAAGTAAATACGGTTTTAACAGAACAAAAGCGCCACTTTTTATCAAAGACAAAATCGTATCTTTTCTGATTTCATCTGTAATCATTTCTGCTGTAATATCAATTCTTATTTTTTTCTATGAAATGCTCGGAGAAAAATCCTGGATAATTTCATGGATTATTTTTACGGTTTTTATCCTTCTCATTCAGTATTTTTATACAGGTTTAATTGTTCCTCTTTTTAATAAACTGACTCCGCTTGAAGAAGGACAGTTGAAGAAAAAAATTGAAGAATATGCTTTAAAAGTAAATTTCCCAC
>JAOUOA010000215.1 GCA_029880625.1 Spirochaetia bacterium | reverse complement strand
TTAGGATTTTGAATGCCTCGTTCAGCTGCAAGGCTGAGAAGAAGATTTTCTGTCATCGTATTGTTTGAAGTCGCAAGTATCGTGCGTGAAATTTCAAGAACGGTTCTGCTTTTGACCTGATGGATGCTGAAGGAATGCCAGGGAGTTCTGCCTTTTTCAGGCTGAGGGAGGGAAATTCCTTCGATTTCGGAAAGTTTTTTAAAAACCTGAGCAGTAAACAAAGAAGGATTTTTTACAGGGAGAAATTTAAGACCTGAATTGGCATTCCTGGGCGAAAGCATCCAGATTTCCCTGTTGTTTTCGCCTATATATTCGCTTTCAATATTTTCCTTTTTTTTATATTTTTTATTCCGCACTTCATTCATAGAAAGCGAGGGGATCAGAAAAAAATTTGTAGGACCTCTGTAAGATGATTTTTTCCAGAAAGCAATCAGATTGTTGGTTCCCAGAGAAAGAGCTGAAATTCCAGTGTTGTAGGCAGCTTCGTCGTCCATTATTTCATCAATTTCATGACTTTCTTCATATCGGCTATTGTCGAATATAAATTTCCCATCAACTTTGCGAATTCCTTTTTGTTTCATTTCACGTATCATTTGCAGTAAATCATTGATGCCGAGATCCGGGTCGCCCCCGCCTGTAAGGTAAAGATTACCCTTCAGAACGCCCTGATGAATGCTTCCGCTTCTTGAAAGAATCGTTTTGAATTGATGTTCCGGTCCGAGCAGATGCAGGGAGGCGGCGACTGTCAGGATTTTTGTTGTAGAAGCTGGGATAAATAATTGATTTCGGTTATGAGCTGCAACGACACGGTTGTTTGAAAGGTCGTACAGGATAAAACCTGTTTGATCAGGACGGATATGAGGAAAATTTTTATGCGCTTCTTCATGGGACAGGTCATTTTGAGGATTGGGACCGATCTGGATTGTTTTCGATCCGAATCCATGAGTCGCGCTCTGAAAAAGGATCAGGGTCAGGATCAGGGAATAAAAAATATATTTTTTTAAAGAGTTCATCAGTTTTCAAACCTGAGTATAATTAGTGTGTAGATTTTGTCAATCAGGACTCTAAATCCTTTATAACTGGAACGAGGTTTGATTTAAACGAACCTGACAGGGAAGCTGGTTATTTGTAGAAGGCTTTTACATTTGTATCTGTAGTTTCTAAACCTGTGATTTTATTTCATGATTTTTTGAATGGAGGAGATAACAGAATGGACATTATCTCTGGAAAGGGAGCTGTAGAGGGGCAGAGAAAGGATTTTTTTAAAAAAGTTTTCACTGTTTGGATAATCTTTGCGTTTCAAACTGTATTTTTTTTTATAAAAAGTATGCCTGTACAGAGGAATAAAATGGAGACTGGTCTGAATCCCTTCTCTGAACATTAATTCAACAAATTTATCCCGGTTCATTTTTGATGTTTTTTCAATTTCTATCATAAAAAGATGATAAGATTCTTCATGAGGAGAGGACAAAGGCAGTCTGAGTCCGGGGATTTCCTTCAGAGCTTCTCTGTAAATTTCTGAAATTTCTTTTCTTCTGGCAAGCATTTCAGCGGATCTTTTTAACTGAACTCTTCCCAGAGCTGCAGCAGTATCGGTCATGTTGTATTTGTAGCCTTTTTCAACGACATCATAATTCCATCGTTTTCTTCCATAAGTCTGTCCTTTAATGCCGTGAAGACGGATCCTTCTGAGATGTTCGGCGACCCTGCTGTTGTTTGTCGTAAGCATTCCCCCTTCGCCTGTTGTCAGGTTTTTAGTTGCATAAAAGCTGAAAGCAGTTATATCGCTGATACTTCCAATATTTTTATTTTTATAAGATGAAGGAAAAGCATGCGCTGCATCTTCGATCATCCGCAGATTGTATTTTCTTGCTATTTTTTGAAACCGATCCATATTGCAGGGTTTCCCGCCCAGATGGACAGGCATGATGGCTTTGACGGTTCTGCCGCTTTTTTTATGTACAGGTCTGCCTGAAGAAAAGCGGCATTCTTCTTCTAAAAATTTGAGTACCAGATCAGGATCCATCAGATAATCGTCCGGATTGATATCCATGATCAGAGGAAGGGTTTGATTGTACTCAGCCACCTCGGCTGTTGCTGTGAAAGTAACGGCAGGAACAATGACGGCATCCCGATTTCCGATTCTGAAGGTTTCAAGACCCAGATGAAGAGCTGCTGTTGCTGAATTTACCGCTACAGCATGTTTTGACGAAACAGCTTTTGCAAATTCTTTTTCAAATTTTTCTACTTCAGGCCCTGAAGTCAGCCATCCGGACCGAAGTACCCTTTCCACAGCCTGAATTTCTTCATCGGTTATATCTGGCCGTGCAAAAGGAAGAGGTTTTTTTGAAGTGATCAGTTTGACTTCAGGATTTGATATTGCATTTTCCAAAAAAGGATTCCCTGGTTTTTTATTTTTAAGAAACTATATTTTTTAAAATTATACTATTTTAATCGATTTTGATCTTAATTTTAATGGATGACCTATCAGGCTAAATAATAGAATTGCAGGTCATATTTATATGTCATCTAATTTTTTAATATTCCTGAATGGTTTTTCGTACCTCACTTCTCAATTCCCGGAAAAAATCTCTGGAATCCCGATTGATCAGTGGAATTTCCAGCTTCTGCTTTAACCATGTTTCTGTTGGATTGTGGCGGAATTGAGACTGTGAAGCACCGGTCAGAGCTTCCATTAAAAGACGCGAATAGTGTACTGCAAACATAAAACGAACTGCAGGACGTGAGTTATCTGTTTTTCTTCTGCCGGTCTTTTCGCCCCGGTTTTTTCTGAAATTATCCTCAAATCTGTAAAATTCCTCAATGCAGTTTCTGAATGTTTTTTCATCTCTTCGATAGTAAATTTCATGGTCTTCAAGAGTGTCATGAACAAACTGGCCAAGGGCAAAGAAAAAAGCGGGTGGTCCCGGTACTCTGGCGCTGTTCCAGATATTTTTTAAAAGCGATCCATTATCGCCCCCAACGGGATAAAAAAAAGAATGGTTGTTTTTTTGATACCAGGCGCCTGTCAAAATGGAATCCTCTGAAGTTGGAATTCCAAGCTCTACCGGGTTTCTGCTTTCGCCGATTACTCTGCTTCTGAATTCAGGAAAGTTTTGTCTCTGGATTTCCCTGATCGGAAAGCAGGATCCGGGAAGTAGAAATACTGTCATGCTGTGCATGGTTTCCTCTCCACGGTTCATGCCTGCAATTTTTCCCCGAACAACCTTTCGTCCTTTTAATCCGGGGTCTGCGATGCAGGCAAGCCTGAAAAGGCAGTCCAGAACCTCCTTTGTATTGATTTCGACTCCTGTTAAATAGGGTTCGCCTTCTTTTTTTGGATGGGGTCTGTCTTTCCAGAGACGCATGACTGGATTCAGCGTCATGGCTCCATGTCTGTGTCCTGCAACGAGCGAGTAATGGCTGGCTGACATGCGAAGGGGTCTCAGTCTTTGTTTAATTAAATTTCTTGCGCTTTCAATATATTCTCGTTCATAAAAAGGGCTGCCCGGAATCCATTCAGGAGAAGTTTTCATTTGTTCTGAAGCGAGATACCGCTTATCAGAAAATATTTTTTCGTGTTGATTTTGGATTTCTGTATTGCTGCAGGAATGTTTATAAAGCTGGATCAGACTTTGATCTGTATCCTGCAGGGATAAGTAAATATTAATAAAGTGATACAATTTTGAAATGATTGAGAATTCTCGTGTTGTTTTGCTTACAATTTGCTTGGCCTCATGGGGCTGTAATTTTTTCCAGATCCTGAAAAGATTTCCTTCGGGAAATTCATTCAGGAGAATGATTTGTTCGAAAAATAAGACCGCCAGCTTTTCTGTATTGCGGAGCTTTACCCCAAGTTCATCAATCCGTTCCGGCTTCAGTTTCTGCGAAAGTTCTTCTGCCGCTTTCTCATGGAGGGAAATTCTTAAATTCAAGGTTTCAGCGTTCATTTCCGTGTTGGATTTTGAGAAGAGAAAATTCAGCTTTTCAAGTCGCATTTTTAATCGAAAAGAAGAGGAGCGGTGAAGAAATGCTGAACGCAGGTTTCTGTAAAATTTTTCGGGCAGAGTAAACCACAGATAAAGAGATAATACATCAGGTGAAAACTGGATCTCCTGAGAATTTTCATAAATCAGTCTGATCTCTTTTGTTGTGGGCCGGGGAAAAGATTCTTTCTGCATTTTGTAAAGTAAATTTCTGAGCGGATCGGAACGGATCTGCCTTTCTTTCTTTTCCGAAAAAATTTCTTTGATCCGTATTAAAGCCGTTTCGGATAGAAGATCTTCAATACAGCAGAGAAACGTCCTGTTATGCGCTTTTTTTTCTTTCATTGCAGATTGAATTTCAAACATGAGTTTATCAGGTTTTTTGAGAATCGATTTTCTTTCTTTTCTTAAATCCCATAATTTTGAATATGGCTTCAGAATGGAAATTACGTCGTCGGTAAGTCCGGTAAGGTACTCCGAAATATAAAAAACTCTTGCTGTTGATTTAAACCCAAGTGACCGTCGGTATTCATTCAGTATTTTTCTGTGGAGTTCTGAAGGGATTGAGCTGTGCGAAGCATTTTCGGGGATTCCCAGATCAAAAAACAGATTCGGCTTTATAAAACTTTTTTGAAAAATTTCTCTACCCTGACCTGAAAGTGATCTGGCAACAGCGACATCAAATACTTCAAACCAGAAGGTCAGAAATCGTTCGGAAGACTGAAGTGCATAACTGCGTATTTCCTCATGTGACGGAAAACGATTCCAGTCCAGATAGGATAGGATCTCAAATCCTTTCCACCCCCCTCTGTGAATATCTGTTTCATCTGCGGTAATTGTTTCGAAAACTACAGTTCGAGGTTTGAAATAACGGCGTCCGTCCGGATCCGTCTGAATTCGTGAGGATGGATCACTGAGAAGCCTTGCGATCAGTCCGCCTTTATTTTGATTGGTATCCGTTGGGTTCATTTTACAGCTGGCCGGTCATTCTGGCCAGTTGTTTATAAAGTTCTTCATTTTCAAATTTGTCAACAAGATATGCAATATGACGGGAATCGTCTTTTCTTAAATCGAAATGGGCGGATCGAGGGTCCAGTTTCAGAGTCTCAAGATTAAATCCTTCAATGTGCATCAGAGGATGTTTTTGAAAAATTGGTTCGATACTTGCAAATCGGTCAATTTGAGGCCGGCTCTGGTAGCGGTCGCTTTTGCTTATGATCCCTGCTTCAAAAAAATTTTTCCCCTCAGAATCTTTAATATTCGTGATTACAAAATCTCCTTCATTGATTATTTTCCGATTATCGCAAAGACTGATGGCGACGTGATCGAGAAAATCCCTCAGTGTTCTCTGGGAATAGCTGAAAAGCGAATTGTTGATAATCATGCGAACAGCTTCTGCAGGTTCATAGGCCTCTCTCCACGGAACGTCGGATGTAAGAGAAGCGAAAGCAGAGGCAATCGCAAGGATATTTGCATTTTCATCATACGGAAGGTCATTTTTTAAAAGTTGAATCTGGCCCGCTATGTCATTCGCAATTTCAAGATGTCCCGGTTCGTTATGATATTTATTCCTCAGAGCTTCAAGCTTTTCAAGAAGCAGCTTTATGGGAGGGTAATTATTGCTGCTGAGGTCGTCTCTGAGCGGGCGGTGATGGCAGAGAATGTTTCGTTTGATATTTGGATGGATGGATGGCTCATGTGCGATAAGAAGGTAGCTGAGAAGAGGATGGTTTTTTACGTAATCCATTTCTTCCTTTTTCAGAAAACGGTGACCGGGCATTTTCATTTTTTCTGTACCGATATCACAGAGCATTGCACTCATCATCAGTTCCGT
>JAOUOA010000214.1 GCA_029880625.1 Spirochaetia bacterium | reverse complement strand
TGATGGATGCAGTATCGGGAGGTCTCTGTGCATAAAACGCAGCAGGGTCTGCCTTATCAATTGCATACGAATTATAATTCGAAACAATATGATATTTATAGAATTCTTCAGGACAGAGGCCGGCGACAAATCCAGTCCAGATGCCCGAATCGCCGTTTTTATAAAGAGGACATGATTCTGTATCCCAGGAATTAAACCCTCCCATGACAGAAACCCGTGCAGCATTGGGCGCCCAGACGGCAAAACGGATTCCTTTCTGTCCATTATGCTCCCAAACATGCGCCCCCAGAAAATCATAAATTCTGTAATGCGTACCTTCATTAAAAAGATACACATCCTGATCATCCAGAAAAATATTTTCAGAGTTTACAGACATAACAGGCCTATATCATCTGTCTTTATATGAAGACAGAGAAAGCAAGCTTGATTCTCATACTTTTAATTTTTTTTGTATCCTGCATATACAGGGGAGATGACAAGAACGATCCGATTTCAGCGCAGATCTTCTATACAATACTGCAGCCACGCTCCATTCTCATTATCGGGGATTCATTAACAGAAAGATCCGGTGGATTTTTTTTACATGAATTTTCACATCCTGATACCAGAATATTCTATAAAGGCATTGTTTCTTCAGATTTTTTAGAATGGCGTTTCAGAATGAATGAAGCTTTTGCTATGGAATCGTTTCCGGATCAGGTTATTGTTGCACTGGGTACTAACGATGCTTACAAATTTAACCTGGACATTTTCAAAATTAATTTTGAGCAGTTTCACAGTCAACTGCGCCTGATCACTTCAGCAGAAATTTATTACATTCTTGTTCCATTAACAATAGAACCCCAATTAACAACGGTAATCCAGAAACAAAACCAATTCTTAAGGAACAGCCCTCCTCCCGGAATCGCAGGACTGATTGATGCAGAATCAGCTTTCTTAAATGCGCCCACTGTTACCCCTTTGTATCTGCATGATATCATCCACCCAACCGATGATGGTTACAGACTGATTGGATTTACCATATCCAGAAGCATTAATCTCTAATGATTCCTTCTTCAAAATAAGAGAGATACTCTTCAATGATGGTGTGGTCTTCTTCATTAAGATCCGTAAATTCAACTGCGGCAAAATTCTTATTTTCTTCAGTCCAGGATCTGACGATTTTCGCACCTGCAGGTATTTCGCCTGGAAGCTCTTCAAAATAAATTTTAAGATCAACCATATCTCCTGAACGCAGAAGGTTTTCTGTTTCAAATGCTACACCGCCGTAACTTAAATCTTTAGCAGAGGTTTTTACAGACTTATCTCTTCCCGTTTCATATTTGACCTTAAAAACATGATCAATTCTCGGGAACTGTCTTTTTTCAATACCCATTTTACCTCTTCCTGAACCCGCCTTGAAAGATTAGAAATACACCCGTCTCACCTGGAAAATCCATTATACCCTGGCAATTTCATGAATACCATAAGCTATCACATTTTACTGACAAGCATTTTTGAGATGACGTAATAACATAAATTCATTTTATTGTTGGCAGGAACCTACTCCTATTGGACTATGAACCGTGCCTGAAAAAGAGTCTCTCAAAAGAAATATCCACAGTGAACTGGCGCTTTTTTCTAACTACCTGAAACGACAGGGGCTGAAGATTACAAATCAAAGGCTACTGGTTGCAGAAAAAATTTTCAATGAAACATCACATTTCACAGTAGATTCTCTGGCAGATTCACTTAAAGATAGAAAAGGAGAAATTTCAAGAGCCACCATTTACAGAATTATTTCACTTCTCATCGGTTCCGGCCAGCTGACCGAACATAACTTCGGCGAGAACATGAAATATTATGAACACAGTCATTCCAGCGAACACCATGACCATATTGTCTGTCTGGACTGCAGAAGAATCGATGAATTTGTAGCGCCCAATATAGAGAAAATTCAGGAGAAGGTTGCAGAAGAAAATAACTACATTCTTACCGAGCATTCGTTAATTTTATACGGAAACTGCAAGCTCCTCAAAGAAAAAGGAAGCTGCCCCAGAAAAAACCAGGACACAGGCAAATTTTAACCATGTCAGGAAAAAAGGATCCGCAGGAAGTTCAGAAAAGAATGCGGTTTCTTGAAAAAGAAATCCGAAAACATCAGAAACTTTACTACATTGAAAATAAACCTGTCATCACAGACAGACAGTTTGATTTGCTCCTGGAAGAGCTTCAAAAACTTGAAACAAAACACCCGGAATTCAAATCAAAAAATTCTCCAGGCGAATCTGTCGGATCTGATCTGAATACAACTTTTCCAAAATACAAGCATACAATTCCTGTACTTTCGCTTACAAACAGCTATTCCATCGAGGAAGCCCTTGAATGGGCAGAGAAAGTATCCGGCGGAATGGATCTTCATGTGGATCTCCAGTGGAAGGTTGACGGAGCCACTCTTGTGCTGTATTATAAAGACGGAATTCTGGAAAGAGCAGTCACCCGCGGTACCGGTCAGATAGGAGACGACGTTACGGCCAATGCTCTTACCATCAAAAGCATTCCACACACACTGAAAGAAAAAGCAACCCTTGCCGTCCGCGGTGAAGCTTATATGACATATGAAGATTTCGAGAGCTTTAACGAACAGTGGGGCAGTATCTATGCAAATCCACGGAATCTAACCTCGGGATCTCTCAAACAGAAAAATACAGAGGATGTTGCCGCACGTCCCATCCGCTGGGTTGCCTTTGACGCCTTTATCAAGAACAATCCATTGAAAAAGGACTCTGAAGTTCTCAGGGAAATTGAAAGTCTTGGCATTCCTGTATTCGCCGACAACCGTGTTGTAAAAATCTCACAGCTCAAGGAAGTAATATCTGAATACGAAAATAAAAGAGATGCATCACCCATCCCCGTAGACGGCCTGGTTATCAAGGTGGATGATCTTTCTATCAGGGAAGATCAGGGATATACTGCGCATTCGCCCCGATGGGCCGTCGCCTACAAATTCGAACCTGAAATCGCAGAGACAGAGGTAGAAGAAATTGAAGTTTTTGTGGGAAGAACCGGAAGGGTTACTCCCAGGGCAAGATTGAAACCGGTAAAACTTGCCGGAACAACCGTCACTTATGCGACACTTCACAATGCGGATTTCATAAAAAATCTGGATGTAAGGATTCATTCACTCGTAAAGGTCAGCAAACGTGGAGAAATCATTCCCGCAGTGGAAGAAGTCATTGACCAGGGATCGGAACAACCCTATGTATTTCCTAAAAAGTGCCCCTCCTGCAGTTCAAAGCTGGTCCGCGACGAAGATGCTGCAGACTGGATGTGTGTTAATGCTCTGTGCGAAGAGAAAATCATTAATCGGCTGATTTTTTTCTGTCAGAGAAAGCAGATGGATCTCTCCGGCATGGGCGAAAAGGTTGTCCGTTTTCTCTATGAAAATAAATTTATCAGCTCTCTTCCCGACATCTACAGGCTTGATCAAAAAGCGGAAGAACTTTCTGAAAAAGAAGGTTTCGGAAAGAAATCTGTAGAAATAATTCTTCGAGGAATTGAAAAATCAAAAGCAAGGGAATTTCGATATGTCCTTCCTTCACTTGGACTTCGCGAAATCGGTCCCAGTACGACAGAAATACTGATTTCAAACGGCTACAGCAGCCTCGATTCCATTCTTTCACTTGCAAAGTCCGACGATGCAGAAGTAAAGCTTACGGAAATGGACGGAATCGGGCCCAGAACGGCAATGGCTGTGATTGAACAGCTGACCGACAAGAAAATTACAAATGAAATCAATGAATTGAAGAAGGCAGGACTGCAGTTTGAATCCCAGGAAACAGACGCCCATTCCGATCTGCCGCAGATTTTCATCGGCCAGTCATGGTGTGTAACTGGAAGTTTTGAAAACTTCAAGCCCCGGGATCTTGCCATGGAAGAAATAAAAAAAAGGGGCGGAAAAGTCGTTTCATCGGTCACTTCAAAAACCACGCATCTTCTTGCAGGCGAAGCAGCTGGAAGCAAGCTGGAAAAGGCAAAGAAACTGAATGTAGCTGTTATTAACGAACAGGAATTTATAAAATTGCTTGTGGAATGATGCTTCTGACACTCCAGTTGAAACCCTGAAGAATCAGAAAAACAAACAAAAAATTCTGGTAAAATTACAGATCCCATTCCAGGCTGCAGAAAAAGCATACTGAAGAAGTTTAACATGGAATCCATACAGTTTTTAGGCGCAACGGGAACCGTTACCGGTTCAAAATTTCTTTTAACTTTTGATGATTACAAAATTCTCGTCGACTGCGGTCTGTTTCAGGGCTTAAAAAAGCTGCGTTTGAAAAACTGGAATCCCCTTGAAGTTCCACCGGAAGAAATTCAATCCGTTGTTCTAACCCATGCCCACATTGACCATTCTGGCTACATACCTCTTCTTGTAAAAAACGGATTTAAAGGTAAAATATACGCAACAGAGGCAACAAAGGCCCTTTGTGATATCCTGCTTCCCGATTCAGGACATATTCAGGAAGAAGATGCCGAATTTGCAAATCGCCATAAGTTCTCCCGTCACAGCCCGGCGCTGCCTCTTTACACGGAAGAAGATGCGCGAAACAGTCTGAATTCTTTTCATATTATAAATTGGAAAAACCGTTTTAAATTAAATGAAAATCTGGGTTTTGAATATTACCAGTCCGGTCATATTCTGGGTTCCGGCATTGTAAAATTCTATGCAGGAAAAAAGAGCATTACCTTCACCGGCGATCTTGGAAGACAGAAAAATATCATCATGAAAAAACCGGAGCGGGTTTCTCATACCGATTATCTTGTCATTGAATCCACTTACGGAGACGAAATCCATTCTGACGAAGATCCTGCAGCAATACTGGAAAAGGCAGTCACAGACACCATAAAAAAAGGAGGTAAAATTTTAATCCCTGCATTTGCCGTTGGCAGAACCCAACAGCTTCTTTATTTAATCAATAAAATTAAAATAAAAAATCCTTCTCTGAGTATCCCCGTATATGTGGACAGCCCCATGGCCTCGCGTTCCACACAGATTTTTTTCAATTATACGGACGAGCATGCCATTTCAAAAGAAGAATGTGATACGATTCGAAACAATACAAAACTCATTGCATTCCGCGAAGACTCCATTGCTATCATGAATTCTCCCGAATCATCCGTCATTATTTCCGCAAGCGGCATGGCTACAGGAGGACGCGTCCTCCACCATCTTGCGTCCATGCTTCCCGATAAAAAAAATACTATTCTTTTTACCGGCTTTCAGGCAGCAGGCACCAGGGGGAAGTCTCTTGTCGGAGGGAAAAAATCTGTTAAAATACATGGAGAATTCATTCCCGTCAGGGCTGATATCATGAATATGAATGTACTGTCCGCGCATGCAGACTCAGATGAAATCATGCAGTGGCTTTACGGATTTGAGGCCCCTCCCAGGCTTACTTTTATTGTCCACGGCGAACCCCAGGCAAGCGATGAGCTTCGCAAACGAATTGAATCGGAATTAAAATGGAAGGTCGAAATACCTGAATTAAATGAAAAATTCAGTCTGTAACTGAAACCATACAGATTTCCCTATAAAAAAACACTTGAATGGCTCCCCCGGAAAAGATCTTTATACAAAAATGATCTCAATACGGCCGGAAGGCTGGATTTTAACAGTCGGAGTAATTCATTTTGAAATCCAATCCAGATAAGAAAAATAAAATTATCTTAAAATACAGAGTTCCCTATGCTGATACCGATCAGATGAAGGTTGTTTATTATGCAAACTATCTGGTTTATTTTGAACGCCTGCGAAACGAACTGATCCGAAGGAGCGGCAAAACCTACGCTGAAATTGAA
>JAOUOA010000213.1 GCA_029880625.1 Spirochaetia bacterium | reverse complement strand
ATATGACTCAAAAAAATTAAATTCATATTCATGAAGTATTATTATCAGTGCTGATTTATATTTTTTTTGAATCAAATGAAAAACTTCAAGAACCTTGATCGTCATCTGTATATTCATCACCGTAGTATTTTTCAGCAACGTGAATAAAAAAGTCAGGTTCATCTGTTTTATAGGTTTCCTGAAAGTCTCCGTAGGTTGTGATTTTCTGAAATCCGACTTCATGAAGAAGCTTTCTCATATAATTTTTTCTTAAAGGAAACATATTGAGATGAAAAACTGATTTGTCAGGAAATTCATACTGAAAACGAGCAAGTCCGTCGTCGACATGTTCCGGTTCCGCTTTTACATTATCTCCCGCATAATAATAAGTATGTTTTGATTTAAAACCATGATCCAGGATGCTGTCGTAATTTCTTTGATCAATAATTAAGATTCCATCATGTCGTAACGCTGCATAAAATTCCGCAAGGGACTTGCGTCTGTCTCTTTCTGAAAAAATATGAGTAAAGGAATTGCCAAGGCAGATGACAGCGTCAAATTTGCTGTGAACATCACGGTTCAGCCATCTCCAGTCAGCCTGTACAGTCTGAAGGAGTTTATCTCTTTTTCTGGCATTATCAAATGCTTTTTCAAGCATCACAGCGCTGCCGTCTGCGCTTGTCACTTCAAAGCCGGCTTCCAGTAGCCGGATAGAATGAAAACCTGTACCTGTCGCAACATCCAATATTTTATTTTTTTCCATTTCCTGAAGTTTATCGATGAAAAAGCTTCCCTCGCCTTTTGCTCTTGCATCCCAGTCAATCAGCTCATCCCATTTGTCGACAAATCCGGATATATATTCATTTACATAGTGATTGGTTTCGCGGACTTCCAGGGGATTGTTTCCGTATTCTTGTTTTGTTTTAGATGACATTTTGTCCTCCATGATGCTTTCTTATCTTTTTTTTTTAATAAAGTTGTTATAGAATGCATTCACATTCTAAAAAAATTTATATAGCACATATTATTAAATTTATATGTGCGGATAAGCCAGGATTTGAATTAAAAACGCCTAAAATTTTGAAGACGAATCATTGAATCAAAATTCAAATGATTGAAAATTGATGATATTATTGCAGAAAATTATCTTTTACGCAAAAAATATCAGTAATAGAAAAACCTGCCAATTTGACCATTATATCAGAAAAGACCTAAATTCAGCAAGGAAAAAAAATCTTTATTATGTCATTTTTAGTCCAAAAGCACTATGAATTTATTGATTTTACTATATACAATAAATTTGTCTGGAAATTGTGTTTTTTACAGTACTTCTTTTTCTTTTAAGATTTCAGTAAACTCGAAAAGGGATTTTTCAAGCATTTCTCTTAAAATAAGCTCTGCCTTTCGTTTTCTGAAAAAACCGTATAAAAGAATACTGTATTCTCTTCTTTTTACTAAAGAAATCAAAATCGGATTTTCAAGAGTTTCATTTTTAATTTTTATGATTAATTCAGTGCGGAAATCTCTTCGCACAGGCTGGAATGGATAAATCAGAGGAAGAGGATATAATACAGGCCATGTGAGAATCCAGAGATTTCTGTCTTTAAAATAACCGTAATTCACTTCGATGAATTCATAAAAAACTATTTCAAAATTATATTGATCATTTTTTTTTCTACAATCAATTCCTGTTCTTTTATCTCTGGAACTTTGCCAGCAAACCGATTTAAATTTTCCTGAATTAAAGATGGAAAGCGCAGCTGCTTTTTCAAAAATATATTTATACTTTTCTTTTGCTTTTTTAGCCTGCAAGGAACGGATTTCAATCTTTTTGATTTCAGCATGGTATGTGTTTTTCTGATTTGCTTGATTTTTATTAATATGGATACGGTCATTTAAACTGTATGGCATACAGGTTATAGACAGGACCGATATCGTTAAAAGTATGAATAAAATTTTCATAAAGGCATCCACCCGAAATTACTCAAAAGTTTGGCCGAGGATCGGGATTTTTTGATTTCTTGATTGAATCATATATTCAGTTCTTTTATGATTCAATGTTTCAGGGATGAAATGCCGTTTTTCAGGGTGAATTTCTAAATTTTTATTTATATTTTGAATTACATGGAAGCAGACCGGCTCCAATCTGGCAAAAATGGATATCGAAAGAATTCGAAATTTTTCTATTATAGCTCATATTGATCACGGCAAATCCACGCTTGCTGATCGGATATTGTCTCTTGCTCAAATTACAAACGCAAGAACTGAAAAGGCACAGATCCTGGACAGCATGGATATTGAAAGAGAACGCGGTATTACCATTAAAATGAATTCCGCAACGTTTGACTATAAAGCAGAATTTGACGGCAATCTTTACCGATTTAATTTAATTGATACCCCTGGCCATGTTGATTTTACCTATGAAGTTTCCCGTTCTCTTGCAGCATGTGAAGGGGTAATTTTGGTTGTAGATGCTTCTCAGGGAGTTGAAGCACAGACTCTTGCGAATCTGTATCTTGCCATGGAAGCGGATTTGCGCATTATTCCCGTCATTAATAAAATTGATCTGCCTGCAGCTGATGTGCCACGCTGCCTGTCATTAATTGAAAAAAGTCTGGGTCTGGATCCTTCAGAAGCCATACCGGTTTCAGCTAAAACAGGCGAAAATGTAAAAGAAGTTCTGGAATCCATCGCAAAACTGATTCCTTCCCCGTCCGGCGATAAAAATGCACCGCTTCGTGCAATGATTTACGATTCCTATTATGATTCCTATTCAGGGGCTGTCATGAAGCTCAGGATCAAGGACGGTTCCTTAAAAAAAGGTGAAAAGATTATGTTTATGTCCAGCGGTAAAACTTTTATCATTACGGAACTGGGAACCACGGCAATTGTAAACAATCCCTGTCAGACGCTTTCAGCCGGAGAAGTCGGCTATGCGATAGCAGGTATTAAATCTGTAGAAGATACCCGTGTCGGCGATACTGTTACAACAGCATCCAATCCTGCAAAAAATGCTCTTGAGGGCTACAGAGAAGCTAAACCCATGGTCTTTGCCGGTCTGTTTCCTGTTAATGGCGAAGATTACCCTGTTCTTTCAGATGCCATACAGAAGCTTAAAATGAATGATTCAGCACTTTTATTTGAACCGGAAAGCTCTCTTGCTCTGGGTTTCGGCTACAGGGTTGGATATCTGGGGCTGCTTCATATGGAAATCGTCCAGGAACGTCTTGAAAGAGAATTCAATCTTCTTTTAATTCATACGGCTCCTTCTGTAAAATATAGGTACTACGATCCTTCAGGTGAAATGCATGAAATTGACAATCCTGCAATGTGGCCGGACAATCCGTTAAAAGTAACTTCCATGGAAGAGCCTTTTGTTAAGATTACAATCCTTACTCCGTCTGAATATCTGGGAAATATCCTGGCCCTTCTTCAGGAAAAAAGAGGCGAACAGGAAAATTTAATTTATCTGGATGATGGAAAAATTCAAATTTTATACTCCATGCCCTTATCAGAATTGATTTTTGAATTTTACGATAAGCTGAAGTCCTGTTCACGCGGCTATGCATCTCTCGATTACGAACTTTCTGAATACAGAAAAACATCTCTTGTTAAAGTAGATATTCTTGTTAATGCAGAACCTGTTGACGCACTGGCCATGATCGTACATAAATCGAGAGCGGATATGCGCGGAAGGCAGCTCATTGACAAATTAAAAGAACTCATCCCAAGGCATCAGTTTCAAATTCCCCTCCAGGCTGCAGTGGGCGCAAAAGTCATTGCCAGAGAAAATATCTCGGCGCTCAGAAAAAATGTAACCGCCAAATGCTATGGCGGCGATATTTCCAGAAAAAGAAAACTTCTGGAAAAGCAGAAAGAAGGAAAAAAACGGATGAAACAGATTGGATCTGTTGAAATTCCACAGGAAGCATTTCTTGCTCTTTTAAAAACTGACGAATGATTAATGTCTTTCAGGAATCATTCTTTTCTTCATCCAGTATGCAATGAATATGCTTAAAAAACAGAATAGAATGGCAAGCATTCCGATCAATTCAAAATGTTTCAATTTTTTATCCGGTCCTTCCTGAAGAATCATCCCGCCAATTAACGATGCAATGCCTGCCGTAACCTGCTGTACTGAAGAATTGATGCTTAAAAATCCTCCCCGTATTTTTGAATCCACGCTTCCTGCAATCATGGCAAGTCCAGGAACCGATCTGCCTGAAATAAAAATCATAAAAAGAGCCGTGACAGAAATCGTTATGTAAAGGTCCGTTTCTCCAAGACGGGTTAAAAAATAAACAGGTATATTTGAAATAAGAGCAACGATGATGAATAAATTAAATTTTCCGTATTGATCTGAAAGCTTTCCTATTTTTCTGGAAGTAAAAAACGTAAAAAGACCGGCAAAAAAATAAATTAAAGAAAGATCCTGTTCCGTGGCTCCTGTATTATGAACAAAGAAAGGACCGAGGTAAGGAACAATTAAAAAAACTGTCATCATAAGGGAAAATGTAAAAAAGAGCAGCGTGATGTATTTAAAAGAAGAAAAAATTTGAATAATAATTTTAACCGGATGATCAAACTCAGAATCAAGATGCTCATTAATGGGAGGAAGAAAATAAAAAGCTACTGGAAGAAAAGCAAAGCAGAGTAATCCAATTGCATAAAAAGGCGTATGCCAGTCCATGAAAGAAGCCAGAAACAGCCCTGCAGGCACTCCCAGAACGGATGCAATGGAAAAAGAACTCATCACAATTCCTGTAGCCCTTCCTCTTCTGTTCTCCGGAAAAAAATCCCCTATGACAGAAAGGATCAATGCGTTCAGAATTCCTCCAAAAGATCCAGCAAACACTCTGGCAAACAACAGAAATTCATATCCCGGAGAAACCGCGCATAAAAATGTTCCTGCAGTAAGGCCGCTAAAAACAAAAAGCAATGCTGTTTTCCTGGAAAAACGGTCAACGAATAGAGCTGAAAAAATTCCGCTGATCGCAGCTGCAAAAGTATAAGAAGAAACAAGAAGTCCGAACTGTGAAGAATTAATATGAAAAATTCTGATCAGCTGTGGACCGAGAGGCATCATAATCATGAAGTCCACAATATGTGCAAACTGCATGAAAGAAAGTGCAATCAGAATTTTAATTTCCTGATTGAATTTCATAAGAAATGGAATTTCTCATTACGGATCAGACACTGCCGCTTTTTGCTACATCAAGAATCGCACCTCCGGAAAGACGTTTATAAAAATCTCCGCCTTCTTTTTCCAGATATTCCTCGTAGGTTCCGGAAAAATCATTGATTCCTTCTGTGGTGATTTCAATGATCCGGGTCGCAAGCGAAGATACAAATTCTCTATCATGGGAAACAAAAAGAACCGTTCCTTCAAAAATAGAAAGTGCATAGTTCAAAGCTTCAATGGATTCAAGATCCAGGTGATTGGTCGGTTCATCGAGAGCTAGAAGGTTATCTTCCCGTAAAATCATGCTGGCAATAATCAAACGGGATCTTTCTCCTCCTGATAGAACAGAGGTTGATTTAAGCGCCATATCGCCGCTGAAAAGCATTCTTCCAAGGACGCTTCGAATTACCGTTGTATCTGTATCTTTTGGGGCATCCCTATAAAGCCAATCTGTCAGAGAGTCTGCATCCTTATCGATATTTTCTCTGTGATCCTGAGCAAAGTAGGACGCGGTTACGGATTCGCCCCATTTTATATTCCCTGAATCCGGTTCGATGATTTTCAAGAGGCATTTCAACAATGTGGTTTTTCCGATTCCATTGGTTCCGATAATAGCAATTTTTTCACCTTTACCAATGTTCAGATTTAAATTTGAAAAAAGCATACGGTCATATGTTT
>JAOUOA010000212.1 GCA_029880625.1 Spirochaetia bacterium | reverse complement strand
TAATCTGTCACGATCTCTTTACACACTTCTTAAATTGTCCAAACTGGATCAGCTTTTTATAATTTCAGAGTCTCTGGAAGAAGCAGTTTCCTGACCCTTTAATATTTTCCATACCTGTTTCAGACCTGCATGTCAGGTGACGATTTTAAATGAAATGGGCATTCAAAACAGTATTACAAAAGCTGTTCAGGAAATATTAAAATCCTCTCATACTGATTTTATCGAAGATACAATTATTGGATCTGATATCAATCAGATCCGTCATCTCTTCCATTATTTAAAATCTGAAAAAATTAATATTGGCATTAGCTACCTTTTGGATGAATATAGAGCAACTGTAGATTATATTGATGAGGTCTCCGCAGTATTTAGAATTCCAAAATTTGAAGAGGGCTCCGTTAAAAGATGCCGGTTAAAATTTGAAGCTCAGGGAATTTTGTATCAGTTTGAAGTTGCAATCCTTGAAGTTACGAAAGATTATATTCGAATTAAAATTCCGGATTTCATCCAGTCCACACAACCCCGTAAATTCAAACGGGTACCGATGGATGATGTTTTTATTAAATTTACAATTAATTACAGACCGTTTTTTATCAGTTCTGCAGACGTACAGTCTGTTACAACACGGTATCCTGCAATTATTGAAGAGCTGAAGAAAGACGAGCCTGATATTTATCTGATCAATCATATCATTACAGAAGAGCTTTATAAAATTTCAGACGAATTTGAAATGAAATTTTATAAAGAAAATGAAGAACCCGGCATGCTTGAACAGTTAATTTCTTCAGAGCATAAAACTTTTTTTATACATGATACATCAGAAATTGAAAATTATCTAGAACTTGCTCCGAATCATAATCTAACTAATTATTTCCCGCTGTACAGAAAAATGCTGAGGGAAGGCAGCAGCGATGACGCAAAAAGTTTTTTTAAAAATCAGCAGAAGGAAGATATTCGGAATTTTAAAAACAGTTATGTTTATTCTCCTCTCTATATTTTCAATAAATGTGTAGGGCATATTTCACTTTATTCATCTGTACTGGACAAAAGATCTATCCGGACCGACCAGGCTCATCAGGTGCATCTTCTTTCAGGACTTCTCAGTTATGCGATGAGCAAGGTCGTTCTTGCTATGTCATTTTACAAGCATTCTCTGACTCGAATTGTAAATATCAGCCTTGGAGGTCTGCTTTTTGAACTGAATCAGAAAGAAATATTTGATTTCTTAATCTTTAATGAAAATTTAAAGATTGTCATACAGCTGAAAAATCATGTGCTTAATTTTAAAGGAGAGATCAGCAGATCCTTTCCCTGTAAAGACGGATACTGCATTGGTGTGAATTTTTACAGCGCTGGAGGGGATGATTTTCAGCATCTTGAGGAATTTCTATATGCCAAAATCAAAGACAGAAATGTAATGAAAATTGTATAAAAAAAAATCGGGTTCCGCTTTTGCGAAACCCGAGGAGTTACACGAATGACATTAATATTCTCGGGAAGTTTATGATTTTTCGGGATATTTTTTTGTCCGGACAGGATGAAAAATAAATGAATTTAATATTATGTCCCGTGCTGCCGGATTTTAACTGAAAACAATTTTAATTCTTTTTGGCGGTTGATCGGAGGCTGATTGAAAATTCAGCTTTGATAAAGAGGAGTTATTTTAATGCCTGCCTATATATGAGTGTCAGGCAGACAGATTGATTTTTTCATGCAGAGGCTTTTTGAAATCTTTGCTTAAGATAAAAGGTTTGCCCCTTTTATCCTTCAGTTGATTGCAATATTGACTTCAATCATCCCAAACCTTGAATAAAGGTTGAGACCGAGTGTAACACGATCAGGAAACTCAAGATTTTCAGCGGACCTTGTATCCACAACAACCGGTACTGTTACATCAAGATCTTTATCGTTTTTAATAAAGATATTAATTGCATTTCCGGTAATCATATTGCCAATCTCGCCGAGTACATCCGTATATTCCGTCTGGAGTGATTCACGGGTTGTTCCGGGCATAAGTTTCAAGCAGAGTTTGATTGCCGTATCAAGATTCATGGAGTAGACAACCTTGCCGGTGATTTTTCCAGTAACACCAAGGATAATTGCAATTTCATGAGAAGGCGCGGGGGTTTGTTTGATTGTTGTTTTCCCTCGTAATAATTCTGCGCTTAGCATATCTTTAAATACAAGAGCAGCTGCTTCCAGAAACGGATTTACAAATTCTGCTTTGATCATCATATTCATTTTTTGGTTCCTTCCTTAATGAATCATTAATTTGCCAGCAATGCGGGGTTCAATGAAAATTTTCCAGTTTTTGCTTCATTCTCTATAAGAAAATTTAAAAGATTTCTACCTGTTGCAGATGCCATATTTTTTTCAATTAAATCTGAATTCTGTCCATTTTTTTGCGGAAGATGTATGATTTCTTTTAATTCAGCATAAACAGTTATTTCGCCGTCCTGAAAAGGGCCATAAACCCCCCCGGTCACAGGGTTGGAGAGAATCTCTTCTCTTGCCAGATTCACAGGTCCGGCAGGTGTGCGGACAGACTGAAGATCTGTTAAGGAAACACCTGGAAGAGAATTAATCTTTGTTCTGGCAAGCATTGAAATTTTAGCTAAATCCGGTTGTTTCATATCTGATAGTTCTTTTTTAATGTCTCCCAGTAATTTTTGTTTTTTAGACGTTTTTAGATCTTCCATAATAAGGTTTCTCTGGCTATTAAAAGTAGAGAGATTTTTACCCTGTTTCAGTTTTTCTCTTCTCTCAAATTCAGCTTTGATTTCCGCTTCACTGACTGTGACTTCCTTTCCAAGTTTCTGCAGAAGTTCTGCGGTAGAATAGTGGACGATGAGAAAGTTCATTTTAATATGATCTGCTGCCGCTTTGGATTCCGTAAGAGTTGAGGGAACAAAAACGGGTGATGAGAGTATATTCGCTGACAATCCAGCGCTAGCCACCATCTGTCTGGTTAAAATAGGAGTCTGGATCAGTTCTCTTCGATAGATTTCTTCAACAGACAGTCTGTCGTCAGGGTCAAGATACTGGTTCTGCATGCTCTGGATTCCTTTAATATCTTCAATTAACCTTTTTTCAATTGTTTTTCTTGAAGAACCCACACCCATTTTATTTCCCATACTGGACAGAGTATATAGCTGTTTTAGCTGTTCAACAGCACAGTTATTGATAAATTGCTCGGGAATATTACCGTATTTTTCATAAGTTCTTTTGCAGTAGTCTTTTGCCCAGTAGTAAATATCGGGCTGGATTTCCTTTCCGTGAAATGTTCCAAATTTTCCCTGTCCTGCAATAATTGAGAGAATTTCGTCTACAGGCTGGCTTGAAAAAGTAATGAGCATCATAACGCTTAAAATAACGATAATGAGTCCTGCGCCTGCTTTTTTAATCAGTTCAATACTATCCATCTTGTTATATTTTTATATTGCACTTTACACGCCAACTGAAAAAAATTCTTTAGAGAACTGAAGATTTACAGGATAATGTACAGGAAATGATGTTTTATCTGGCAATTGGTTTAATCGGTATTGGGCTTTTTCTTATGCTGTTTATTTTTCTTTCACCAGCAAGAGAAGAGAAAAGAGCCCTGAATCAAGAAGTTCCTTCTCCTCCAGTTTCTGCCGGGATAACTGAATCCCTGGAAGAACCCATGCCTGCTTCTGAAGCAATTACGGAACCTGAAAAAATTCCTTCAGTGCCATCAGTAAAATGGGCCCAGGATGATTTAAAAAAGTCTGATAATAGCCGTTTTCAGTGGGTAAATAAAATTGAAGATAAAAATCCACAGCAGAAAGCAGAATCCAATCAGGATAATTTTTCTGCTGAGGGAATTCTGTTTATTGATTATGGAAGGCAGGTCCATATAAATGCAGGCAACTTCGATACGATCACTCCAGAAATTTTCATGAAATTGCAGAGAATGGGCAGATCGGATATTGTAATCAACAGAGATGAATTCTCGGTGCATACAGGAAATGCATCTTACAGATTTGCCCCGGAAAATCTTGAACAGATATTTTTCATGGACAGCGGGATTGCTCTAGTTCCTCTGGATTATTCAGAGCCTGTATTTATTTTTTTGACAGAATCTGTAGATGATATGCGAAGCTTTATCAGAAAATATTCGCGGGAGTCCGCTCGAGCATGATTTCTGAATCTTCGAATTCCAGGAAAGGCAAAAAAAAATTTATCTGGTATCTGATATTCCTTTTTATAGCGGGAGGAATCGGCTATTCCGGTTACCTGTACGGACCCGGTCTTTATTACCGTTTTACCGGTGATGCAATTCTCAGGGTTCGAAAAAGAACTGCAAGTTATGAAGATTTTTTAAGAAACAAAAATAAGTCTGTTGTTGATCTGTATACCTATATAATAGACTCCAGAAAACTTCAGTCGATCATCCTCAAGGATGATCCTCTCGATGCTGAATTGTATTATCACCAGGGCCTTTTTGAATTTTATGAATTGATTTTACGAACTCAGTTGAATTCGACATCTCTGATTCAGTTAACGGGCAGAGGATATCTTCCTGAAGAGTTAAAATTTCCTGACATTCCTCAGGGGAGGGTGAGAGAAATTGCAGAACGAGCATCCTTTTTAATGAGGAAATCCCAGGCAATTGAT
Organism: Spirochaetia bacterium; assembly: GCA_029880625.1. Taxonomy (GTDB): domain Bacteria; phylum Spirochaetota; class Leptospiria; order Leptospirales; family Leptonemataceae; genus JAOUOA01. The sequence goes on along the minus strand of JAOUOA010000212.1, from coordinate 1,222 downwards.
CCCGATATGGGCGAAGATAAGCTGGCTCTGTCAAATTTGATTATTATTTACAGTGATTTGCTTCATACGGGAAGGACGGACCCTCATCTTCTCTCACGGCTTGAAAAAATAAAGCCGGAATTAATCAAAGACCCCTATCGTGCCTATGACTTATGGATCAGGTTTGCACTGTACATCATTATGGGCAAAAGTGCTGAAATGGAATTGCTTTTAGTTTCCCTGGAGAATCAGGAAATATCTCAAATTCCTCTGGGTTCTGGTTCACCCATTACATCTGAGGAAAAAAATATTCTTGTCTCGCATTTATATTTTTATACCGGGAATTATATAAAATCTTTAATTTCTGCAAGAAATGTTAAGTTTTTACCAGGAGTTGACAGGTCTTTGAAAATAGAAGCTGTACGTATGGAGGCTGAAATTTTTCTTAAACAGAGGGGCCCCATTGTTGCAAGATATTTTTTTGAAGAAGCTCTTGCTCTGTCTGAAGGCAAAGATACTTTTATAAAAGATAGGATTTCGTCCCTTGATCTGGAATAGTCGGGGTTTATCATGAATTTATCAGGATCCCATGATATCAAATTCTGTAGTTGTTTCAGATGATTTCGTGAATTTTCGAATTTTCGAATTATGAATTTTATCCGGCTGCAGATTCAGTCTGAATAAAGATCAACAATCAGAGAAATAAATGATTCATTCTTTTTTCAATTCCTATCGATAAGCATAAAGATTCAAAACCAATTCACAATGATTCATACCGGTGAATAAAAAGTTATATTTTTTAATTCCCTTTATTGTAATTTTGCGGATTGCTTGACACAGGACTAAAAAAAGCCGCATAGGTCATATTAACATTATGGTACTGGATAGTTTATACGGATTGTTTTCAAATGATATGGGGATTGACCTTGGGACGGCTAATACGCTGGTTCATGTCAAGGGGCACGGGATTGTTCTTTCAGAACCCTCTGTTGTGGCCGTTCAGTCCTCCACAGGGAAGGTTCTTGCCGTCGGGCATGAGGCCAAAAGGATGCTGGGCAGAACGCCGGGCGATATCGTTGCCATCAGGCCCATGAAAGACGGTGTAATTGCCGATTTTGAAACGGTCGAAAAAATGATTCGCTATTTTATCCAGAAAGTTCACAGAAGAACCACCTTGGTTAAGCCCCGTATGGTCATTGGCGTTCCCTCAGGAATTACTGAAGTTGAAAAAAGAGCAGTTCGG
>JAOUOA010000211.1 GCA_029880625.1 Spirochaetia bacterium | reverse complement strand
AATAAATATGTCCATATATTTTTTTTTTAGCTCTTGATTCTATGCTTAAAATAACAATACAATGCCGATAGAGATTGGTCATGAAATAATATCAAAAACATAATTTATTTAGATATTATTAACTGATTATTATCATATCAATTTTTATAAATTCTAAGAATCTGAATCCTATTCGATGATACCGTCCAGACTGACCACAGGGCGATTTCCCATAACCTCAGCGCTGTGAACTTCACCTGCAGGAACAAATAGCATGTCGCCTGCCTTTAAGATGACTTCTTTTCCGTTCATAGTCATCTTAAATTCACCGGATAAGACTCCGTCAATTTTATCAACTGAATGTGTATGGGGAGGAAAATATGTTCCCGGAGAATAGACGTACCGGTTTATATAGCAGCTCCGGCCTTTCATAACTGCCCGCATATTTTCTTCTGTAAGTTCACCGAATGTTTCTGTGTCCCATTTATCAATCATCTGACTTTTCCTGGAATTTGTTTCAGTTTTATGTGTTTACGCCGGATACAGAAGCTGCTTCTTTCACTTTTGCCGTAATATCATAAAGAACTTCGCGAGCATTTGTCTGTACTGTAATAATTTTCTGCATTTTCAATCCGCTTATTCAGCAATCTTTCTTTTTACACTCATATATTTTTTTCTTTTTGATTCGGAAAATCTTTCCAGAGCATACCTGAGCATGGTTCGGGGCATTTTTTCTGCATGTCGATCAAGAAATTTTTCTTCTTCTTTTGGGTTCCTTTTGCCGATTTCTCTGAGCATCCAGCCAGCCGCTTTGTGGATTAAATCCTCCTCATCATCAAGAAGCATTTCGCAAATTTTAAAAGAATCGTTAAAGTCCCCGTTCCGGATAAAATAAAAAGTGGACATAACGGCAAGGCGCTTATCCCATAGATTTCCAGATGCCGCCAGTTTGAAAAGAACAGATCTGTCATTTTTATATAAATATCCCCCCATTACATGGGGACAGGAAACATCAATTAAATCCCAGTTATTGATGTATTTTTTATTTTTAAAATACATCTGATAAATTTTTTTTTGATCCGGTTCCGCCGCTTTTTTATATGCATTTACAAGCAAAATAACCGCAAGCATCCGCTTTTCATGAATTTCGGATTTCAGAAGATTTTCGATATCAGAAAAAGAAAGTTTAGAATATTTTTTTGCAAGAGACCGAATCTGCGGCATGCGAAGCCCTATAAAAACATCTCCTTCGCCGTACTCGCCAGGACCGGTTTTAAAATACCTTTGAGAATGTTCCGCTACTTTCCTGTCAGCAAGAGACTTCAATTCTATTTTAAGATTTTGCAATAAAACAGACATTTTTGATTTTATTTTAAGTCTTCCGTTAAAACTTCTTTCTGGCTTTCAGAAAGTTCCAATTCTACTGTCATGGAAGGATGATCGCAACCGATTTTTTCAGGAGCTGATGTACATTGGAATTTTAAGAACTGGACGGAAGATACCTTGTCTTCCAGTACCTGCTCTTTATCAAATTCTGCATAAATTTTATTTCCGTCATCAAGTTTTAAATAAAGATGTTTCGGAAGTTCTGCAAGTTCTCTTAATTTCTGATCCCGGATTTCGGGATCTGTATATTCAATTAAAAGAGTACAGGACAGTTCTCCAGAATCTCCAAGAAGTCCGTTATATGTCTCAATTTCATGCTGAATGTGTTCTTCTTTTACCATCTTTTCCACACGGACCATTTCCAGAATCTGGTAGCGAATGGTATCCGTATTTTCAAAAAGAAACGTGAGGTGCTCGCCCAGATGAATTCTGCGTTTATCTTTTTCGGCGATGGCAGCCGATCTGATTTCATTTCGCTTTTCCATATAGGTCACGTAATCTAAAATTTCGCTTCTCTGCACTTTGATCATAGCTTAACTCTTTTAATATTATGATTTTTTATTCAATAATGAACTTCTCAGTTCCTTCCTTCTCATTCACCTTTGATTTCCGGCTGTTGAATATTTTTTACCGGATTGGGGAAACCGTTTTCCTTATAAGCGCGAGCAAGTATACTCATGGGATGCATGGGTTTTACGCCAGCATGCTGCTTGAACTGAATGGCGGCAAGCGGACATTCCGTAGACCAAACTTCCGTCTCTGCATTCTGCATGCCTTCAAATGCGCGCTTCCCGGCTTTTGCAGATTTTTCAAAGCTTTCCTTTTTCATTGCATAGGTTCCGTCATGTCCGCAACATTCAAGAATAAACTTCGGAGTCACTCCTGGAATTTTTCTGAGGAGATCCCTGCCCTTGAAACCAACAGCCTGCGCCCGCAGATGACAGGGTGCATGATAGGCAACGCTTTCTCCGGGCGTGGACTTAAATTCAGTATTGAATCGTTCCTGATCCCGGATGCTCCAGAGAAATTCTCCAGGATCCATGACAGCCCCGGCAATTTTTTCAGCATCGGCTCTGTCTTTGGTTTCCAGAAGTTCGATATATTCGCGGCGCATGACCATTCCGCAAGTGGGATTGATGGAAAGGATTTTTGCTCCTTTTTCGACATAGGGAAGAAGGACATCCAGGTTATGGCGGGCATTTTTTCTGAGAGTATCAATATCGCCATGCTCCCAGGACGGCATGCCGCAGCATTTTAAGCCTGAAACGCAGGCTGTTCGAATCTGATTTTTTTCAAGTACTTCGAGAGTATCGAGTCCTATAGAAGGCTCATTGTTTTCCACATAACAGGTCTGAAATATCACCGCTTCAATATCTTCCGACGGCGGTTTGATCTTCCCCATTTTTTTAACAATTGATGTAAATGTCCGCGATGAAAAATTAGGAAGCAGCTTTTTTCGGTGGATGCCGAGAAATGTTTCCATAAAAAAACGATGCACGGAAACCCTGTTCATCAAATTCGCTGTTCCCAAACTCATCCTTGCCATGAATCCTGCAAAATCTACATTTGCAAGAAACCGGTCTCGGAACCGTGAGCCGTGTTTTTTGTTTTTCACGGCATTGTAGCGGTGAACCAGCTTTGGAAAGTCAAGCTGATATTCATGTTTGTCTCGCGGCGTGTAGGGGCACTGCACTTCGCAGAGTTTGCATTGAAAACAGTCGTTCATAACGGTCTGGATCTGCGGCTGTGTCAGCTTTTTAACATCCTGTTCGTATTCATCTACAAATTTAAAAAGTGACGGAAAAGAATCACAGTATTTAAAGCACATTCTGCAGCCGTTGCAGACTTCAAATACACGGATGATTTCTTGATTCAGGCTTTCTTCTTCCCAGTATTTTGACTCTTCTGGATCATAACAAAGTCCGTCTGTGGGCATATAGGAAATGGGTTTATCGTTCATGGCAGTTACCGTTCAAGCTGATGGATCTGATTCGACCTTCTGAATTCTGCAGATACATTCAGAAACAATGCGGTTGATCTGCGCCGCCGGAATCTGAAAATAATTTTTCAGAGATGATTTTTTCTTATGAGATTAATATATATAATTTCGCAAAAGAGAACGGATGCCGAAGCATCCGTAATCAATGAGTCCCGTTCAGCGGGCCCATTTGATTCAGCTTACGCTGTCAAGCATCTGCTGGAATCTACCTGCATGAGATTTTTCTGCTTTTGCAAGAGTTTCAAACCAATCTGCAATTTCAGAAAATCCTTCATCGCGGGCTGTTTTTGCCATACCGGGATACATGTCGGTATATTCATGAGTTTCGCCCTTGATTGCAGCCTTAAGATTGGTAGCCGTATCTCCCATGGGCAGACCGGTTGCCGGATCGCCAGCTTCTTTTAAGTAATCGAGATGTCCGTGTGCATGTCCGGTTTCACCTTCTGCTGTTTCGCGGAAATTTGAAGCCACTTCGGGGTAACCTTCCACATCTGCAATTTTTGCAAAATACAGATATCTTCGATTTGCCTGTGATTCGCCGGCAAATGCCGCTTTTAAGTTGGCTTCAGTTTTTGTTCCTTTTACGCTTGCCATAAGCTCTCCTTTTAATTCTTGTTTTCTGAAATTTGTCTTAATAAATCTCCATCCCTGGATCATTTCAAAACAATTTTTGAAGTTTCCGCTTCAAAAAGAAATTCGCCCGTAATCGTTTCTTCTGAAAAGACTACGCCAGAAATGCATCCTGCAATTCTGGAAGCTGTTCTAACTGACCAGCTTAAAAAAAATAAGGGTCTAAAGCTACCGGAATGGTTTTATTAGAACTGCCCTTTTTATAATTCTAAATCAAATCTTTTAGATTGACTCTAAATTTAGAATAGATACATTTTGACCCATCGTCAAGCCCGTAATCAAAAATTTCAATAAAAAAATTGTTTTTTTTACGAAAGTTACAAAAGGTCACCGAATCCTGTACAAAAAGAGAGGTAAGATTTTACAAGATCCATCATCGTAAAGTTAAAATTAAATCGTGCCGTATTTCCGGATTCTTTCCAGCTGATCATCATGCCATCGTGACAGGAACAGCAGAGCTGTAAGTGCACCTAAAAGAGCAAAAGCCATATCCGTCTGGGTATCCCAGACATAGCCCTGGGTTCCCAGAAAGGCTTCCGCAGATTCTCCCGTCATGACAGCGACAATCCATTCAATTAATTCATAGAATGCACTGAAAGCCAGACAGAAACAGACAATAATAAAATCCCGCCAGATTTTATGCGGAACAACATTTTTCCTGATTAAAAGTTCTCTTGCAATGATAGCGGGTATAAACCCTTGAGCAAAATGTCCGACTTTATCATAATTATTCCGCCCGAAACCAAAAAGAGAATCAAAAAAAGGAACTTCGGCATAGGTGTAATGCCCTCCCACCATAAGAATAACAGAATGGACTAAAATCAGGATGTAAAGAAGTGGGGTAAGCGGAAACCTTTTATAGGTAAATGCAAGGACAAAAAGCCCGATTACTGCAGGGGAAACTTCCAGAACCCAGGTAAAAGGATCTTTGGGTGAAATTCCCGACCAGATCAGCACAGTAGCAAAAATCAGCAGCCATCCATATTTCAGTTTCGTCATAATTAAAGACAGATTCTCTTTCTTTTTGTTTTTTTCAAATTATTTTTTAATTGTATTGAAATATTTCCTGGAACCGCCCTTTTGTCTTCTTTGCGAATTACAGGCATATGCAGATCATTTAAAATTCAGTTACATTCGATAATAATTTTAAGATAAACTGCTTTGAAAAAATCGCTTGATCTTCTGAATTGAAAAATGAAACTACCCTGAAAAAACACAGGAAAGAAATGCGATGACTGAAGAAAGCAAACACTCCGTTCTTATAAAAGCAGCCCAGAAACACCATCATCTTCATGCAGTCCGCCTGAACTGGCTCAGATGGCTGTCAACACCGATTACTGCAGTATGGAATTTTATCGCCGATTCATTTGTATCAGTATGGAATTATTTAGTTTTAACATCATGGTATGCAATGAAAGAATCCCTGAATTATAAACTCTGGATCCTGTCTGGCGCAGGCATTTTTGTTTCGTCTATCATCATTCTCATTTTTCTTTTCATTTCATTAAAAACCGGAATCAGCATTCTGGCTTTCATCGGCATTCTGATCGGAGTCCTTCCTGTAGCATGGGCCAATTCTGAAATTGCAGCTGTCATTTCCTTAAAAGACACTTCCAGCTCTGAACCCACCATGACTGAAATCAGACAGGGTATGGGAACGGGTATGCGTTCCATCCTGACGCTGTTTATTTTTGTTGCAGCAATTATCATCCTTCTTGGTTTAGAAACAGTTCTGAATCTGACAGGAATGATTCCTCATGCAGGATTTATTGCTTTCGGAATTTTAATAGTTCCGCTTCTAATTCTTTCAGCCTTCATTCTTTTTGCAGCAGTTATTATTATTTTCGGCACTCCTCTTCTCGGTTCGCACC
>JAOUOA010000210.1 GCA_029880625.1 Spirochaetia bacterium | reverse complement strand
TCTTGAAAAAAATCTGCCTTTCGTAAGCTTTTTCCGAGGAAGAAAATTAACCGATCTTCTGGAAAAGATCTATCGCGATATGACTTTTGAGGAACTGGAAATTCCTCTGTACTGTATTGGCTCAGATTTAAATACGGGAAGAAAAATCGTATTTGAACGAGGCCCCCTGGTAACCGCCATGCGGGCATCAACCAGCATACCGGGAATTTTTCCTCCTTACTATTCCGGTCACTTTGCAATTGTAGACGGGGGAGTTCTCGACAACATGCCGGGAAGCATTCTCAGAGAAAAAGGATTTCATAAAGTCATTGGAGTCAATGTAACTCCCCGGGTGGACAGATTTTCCGCAAAAACAACCATCCAGGCAGATGACGGCGTTGTAAAGGGCATCCGGGATTATTTTTCCATCCCTCCCATCATGAAAATCATTACACGGTCACTGGCCATGCAGGGACGCGCCCTTATGAATTTAAACCTTTCCAATTTTGATTATGTCCTTCATCCGGAAATTTCAACCTACCAGATGTTTGACTTTCATCTGCATGATGAAATCATAAGGAAGGGAAGGAAAGCGGCACGGGAAAATATAACAGAAATAAAAAAAATTCTTTCAAGCCAGCCCCTCCGCAATAAACCTTGATTTTATTACACTCTGTTTTATTAATTATCATGAACGATCATTTTTTATCAAATATTCGAAAAGTTCATTCTCTCGGACATCTTCTGGAAGAAGAAACCGGCGAAAATCCATTCAAACTTTTCAGCGCATGGCTCAGCCTTGCCGTTGAAGATGACCCTTCTGAATCAAATGCCTTTTCTCTGTCCACGTCAGATCATAACGGAAAGCCCTCGTCACGCATGATGCTTTTAAAAGAGCTCGACTCACGTGGTTTTGTGTTTTATACAAATTACGAAAGCAGAAAAGGAAAAGAACTTTCTGAAAATCCGCAGTCCGCAATGCTTTTTTTCTGGCCCCGCCTTGAAAAACAAATTCGCATTGAGGGGAAAGCTGAAAAAGTATCAAGACAGGAAACTGAAAAATATTTCAGCATAAGACCGAGGGAAAGTCAGCTGGGAGCTCATGCTTCAAAGCAGAGCCGCGTCATTCCTGATCGATCGACTCTGGACAGCACCTACCAGGATTTAGAAAAAAAATTTGAGAATCAGGATGTTCCCGCACCTGAATCCTGGGGCGGCTTCAGACTGATCCCAGATGTAATAGAATTCTGGCAGGGAAGGCCCAGCAGACTGCATGATCGAATTCGATTTCGCTTAGAAAACAAAAAGTGGATAAAAGAAAGACTGAATCCGTAAACATCTGAGATAATAAAGAGTCATACTTGTTTGGCAAAATTTATATACAATTTAATCTATGTATCAAAATCTATATATGATTCTTTAAAAAAAAGATAAAACGCTGCTGAATTTTGATCCCTGAAGTTTAACATTTTTTTCATAACATAAAATTCAAGACGGATCTGTAGCTATATCAATCGTCAAATTCTTCGCATTCTTCTTCCGTTTCATGGACGATGCCGTCCATCAATGCCACGACAAGATTTTCCATTTCAATTTCATTTTCATTGCAGAAGGCAAGAATCTGACTTTTTACAGTTTCTGTATCATCATCATTAAATTTTCGAACAGCAAGGCTTGCAGGAAGCGTTTTATTTTTATAACAGTCTGAAAATCCCTGTTCTGCCAGAAATTCAAACATGAGGTCATAACCATCTGCCTCTTCTTCTTCATCTTCGTAATCAGCAAGATCAAAAATAACACCGAGATATTTAGCCATAGGTTTTAATTCCCTGTCCTCATGTTCCTGTCAAGTTTTATCCGTTAAAATCGACTTCTTTTAGGTTTCCCGACGGCAGTAAGAATTGTGCCCTGGAACACTGCTTTTTTTAAAACATCTTTCATCCTGATATTCACATCTTTCAAAAAATCTGCAGGGAGAAGGCATCCTGTCAAATTCGACTGCAGGCGGCACAGACCCCGGAATGGTGTGAAGAGCGCTTCCGGGAACGGATGTGAGCGATGGGATTGCTCGAAATAATGCCTCTGTGTAAGGATGGCATGGATTTTGAAAAATTTCAGAAACCGGACCTTCTTCTACAACCTGACCGGCATACATGACAGACATACTATCCGCATTATTGGCAACAACGCCTAGATTATGCGTGATTAAAAGAATAGCAGTTCCCAGATCATTCTGCAGTTCTTTCATAAGACTCAAAATTTGTTCCTGCGTGGTTACATCAAGAGCTGTTGTGGGTTCGTCGGCTATAAGCAGCGAAGGTCTGCATGCAAGAGCAATGGCAATCATGATCCTTTGGCGCATCCCTCCGGAAAGTTCATGAGGATATTTATAGTATGATTTTTCCGGTTCTTTAATTCCCATCTGGTCGATAAGTTCCACAGATCTTTTAAATGGATCTTCGTTTTTAAGCGGAGACTTATGTCTGTGCTGGCGGATCGCTTCTTCGATCTGATGCCCGACGCGTACGACAGGATTCAGAGCCGTCATGGGCTCCTGAAAGATCATCCCCATTTCCGATCCCCGGTATTCTCTGTATTCTGTTCTTGAAAGCTTTGTTAAGTCCTTTCCTTTAAATTCAATCTGACCGCCCTGCAGAGATGCATTTCCCGGAAGAAGTCCTATAACAGCAAGCGACGTAACAGATTTACCGCAGCCAGATTCACCCACAAGGACATGGGTTTTTCCCTCTTCAATGTTAAAGCTGACACCGTCCACAGCACGCGCATTGCCCGCGGAAGTTTTAAATTCAACTGATAAATCTTTAACTCTCAGCAGCATTTCAGTTCTGTCCTCTCAGTCTTGGATCAAGAGCGTCTCTAAGAGCATCTCCGAAAAGATTCAATGATAGAACCAGAGGAAGAATACCGACAAAGGAACCTCCAGCAAAAATCCACCAGATTGCAGGCGAACGCGTCAATTCCTGCTGAGCTTCTACAAGCATGACGCCCCAGGAAGCGGTGCCCGGCTGTACGCCAATTCCAATAAAGGTCAGCACGCTTTCAGCAAGAATCACATTTGATGAAAACAAAGTAAAGTTAATAATGATCAGATATGTTACATTTGGAAGAAGATGTTTATAAAGAATCCGCAAAACAGGAATGCCTGTCGCTTTGGCGGCAAGGATATAATCCAGCTGCTTAATTTTTAACGTTTCGCCGCGTACCAGACGGGCAATTCCCACCCAGGAGGTCAGTCCAAAAGCAAGACAGATCCAATACAGTTCTCTTCCAAAAACCATAAGAAAAGCAATGACAAATAAAAGCCAGGGAATACTGGCAACCGTCGTATAAAGCCACTGGATCAAATCATCCACCCAGCCTCCGAAAAAACCCGCAAGGATTCCAAGAGCGACTCCCAGAGGGAATGCGATGATACTGGTTCCGAAAGACAGAATTAAAGCAGTACCTGCGCCTTTAAATATTGTATAAAATACATCATAGCCGTTTACATCTGTTCCAAGCAGATGCAGCCCTTTCACCAGGTTAATTTCTTCATGAAGATTTTCTTCAGAGATTCCGGTCACACGTTTCGCCCATGGCGCGCTGTAGGTTCTTTCTTTTTCTATATAGGTCTGAAAGAAAAAATCAATGGGCGAAAATTCTGTTGTCGTTCCCGTTCCGGGAATTTTTAGCTGATCAACAAATCCGATTAAAAAATAAATGCAGATCACGTAAAATGCAATCCTCACCCTTCTCTTCTTCTTCATGGAATCTACTGCATCCGAAAGAGAACTGTGTTTGAGAATGCGAAAGACCGTATAAACAGAAAGTGTAAAAACAGCCAGCCAGAACAGATCGCCAAGAAGAATTAAAATCATTTAAACACCACCCTTGGATCTGCAATCGTATAGGAAATATCCGTTAAAAGACTGCCCAGCATATACAGAAACGATCCCAGATACACCATTACCTTGATCACCTGAAAGTCCTGACTGACAACAGCCGTATACATCATATCACCCATGCCCGGAATTCCAAAAAACTGCTCCAGAAGAAGCGAGCCGGTAATTAAAAAAGGCAGAGCCATTACAACGGAAGTGAGGATGGGAATCAGAGAATTTCTGAGGACATGCTTGAAAAGAACATCCGCTTCACTGATACCTTTCGCCCGGGCTGTCCGCACATAGTCCTGTTCCATCTGTTCAAGAAAAACCGTTCTGTAAAAACGGATATTGCCGCCCACGCTTGAGAAAACAGCAATTAAAACTGGAAGAAAAATATGGTTGTAAATGGGAACCAGCTTCAAGATTTTTCCGAATACAAAATTCGCAGCAAGGATATAAACCGGAAGGGCAATACTCATCATCATTACGGTTATAAAAACAATGGATACATCGGCAGCGGATTCTCTGTAGTAAGCGACAAACATGGAAACGACAACGCTGATAAGAATACTCAGAACAAAAGAGGGGAGCATAATGCTGAGCGAAGGACCAATTCTTTCTGCTAGTGATTCTGAAATCGGCTTCATATTTTTATCATGCCCCAGTTGAAACGTAATCATATCCCGCATTCCCAGAAAAAACTGCGAATAAAAAATGCTTTTTTCTGCAAATTCTGGATGAACTCTTCCATCCGCCTGCTCAGTCTCAGCATCGGAAGGCAGGTTTAAGAATAAAGGGATGTGAAAATGATTCGCACGGACCCATCCCTGCAGAGTGGGAAGAGGGGCCTGGGGCATGTGAACCTTGGCAATGGAAATCGGATCGCGCATATTGAACAGAAGAAATGTAATCATCATGACTCCAAACCATATTGGAATGGTATAAAGCAGACGACGAAGGATGTAAATACTCAAAGCTCCATCCTCCTGTAGCCGCGGATGGTAAGAAATACAAGAAAAACCGCCGCTCCAAAAAATACGGCTGGAACGCTGTAGGCAAGAAGCCCCGGGCGGTTCCATTCCTCAGTCTTTTTTTCCCTGAGACCGGAATCAACAAACCTGTATTTCAGCTGATTGGTATTGATGGGATGCGGCCGGATGGGGGCAAACCATTGATGCGAAAGTCCAAATGATACGGGATGAAATAAAAATAAAACCGGAGCGTCGTCTGCCACAATTGCATTCATCCGGGCAATAATTTTCCTGCGCTCCGGACCGGATTTCATATTTTTCATTTTTGCGTAAAGAACGTCAAATTCTGGATTAAAATAGCTGTTTTCATTGTAACTGCTTGAGGAATTGGGTCCGTACAGCAGCTGAAGAAAATTCTGCGGATCGGGATAATCTGCATGCCAGCCTCCGTGAATCATTTGAAAATTCTTTTTAAATTTTCGTTCAAGAACCGTCGGCCAGTCCAGAGTCATAATCTGAAGATCCAGTCCGCACTGCGCAAACTGATCAATATAGAAGCGGTACTTGCTTGTGGCCCCCTGCGAAGCAACAAGGATGAGCTCTATTTTTAAAGGACGGCCTGTTTTCGGATCCATTCCGTTCGGGTAGCCGGCTTTCGTAAGGAGTTCTTTTGCTTTTTGAGGATTAAAAGAAGACCATGGATTAACAAAATTTTCATTATAGCCTTCAAGACCCGGCGGGAGAATGGACTGCGCCGCCTTCCCTCTGTTATTGTAAAAACGCTCAATCATTTCGTCTCTGTCCAGACAGAGAGACATGGCATGTCTTAAATTTTTATTATTTTTAAATAGAGGGTCTCTCATGTTGAAATAAAACCAGTATGTGGATACATCGATGGTTTTATCGAGGCGAATCCCCATATCTACATATTTTTCAGAAAGATCGTTTCTGTAAATGACCTGATTGAAAACTTCTCTTGGAATTCCTGCCCTGTCCAGGTATCCCTGCTCGAAAAGCGTCCAGATAGGCGGAC
>JAOUOA010000208.1 GCA_029880625.1 Spirochaetia bacterium | reverse complement strand
TTGAGAATCCTTGCAGATAATGTCCTGAAATGAAACAGGTTTCTTCCGCTACTGAAATTACTTATATTTTAAAGCATCTCTGCTTGAAAAGAAAAATATTTAGACTGATATGATATCCATTTCGCTGTTGATAGATCAAAAGCTGTAAAAAATGTCTGGATTGGATTTTTAATTTTGCAATTCGCTAAATTTCAGTAAATGGCTGGGGGTTGTCTGCGGAAATCACAAACAGATTCAGAATCCCAGTTCCTTGCATTTTTTAATAATAGCGGTGGCCTCAGTGTCCTGAAGGCGGTCCGTAAAACCATTTTTATTTGCAAATGTATAAATTTGTTTTAATTGTGTGATTTCTCTTTCATCAAGACAGGAAGCATTCATATATTGTTCCATTTCTCTTAGAAAAATTCCCCATCTGCCGTATTCTTTTTTCATGCTGCAGATTCTCCGGCTTTCTGTGATTCAGAAAGAAAAAAAGTTTTGCAATTTTATTTATCCTTTAGAACTATGTTTAATCCGTGTCAAACCGAAATAAAAAAAAATCGATCAAAAAGCCTTTCTTTTTTTCTATTATTTACGTGTATATGATAGCTGTCATTCCTCTGAATTATTATCTGGCCTGTCAGAGAAATGAAATTCAATTTCAGAACTATAAAGAAGTTATTTTTTCTTTTTCCTACCTTGAATGGTCCTTCATAATCCCCCCTCTTTTTATTATCCTGGGAGTTGTAATGCTTCAAAAATGGGGCTGGTATCTGATCGTGATTTATTCAATATTTTCTATTTCTATAAACAGCTATGTTTCAATCATGATTCCCTCAGATTATAACGTAGCAGCTCTGTTTCAGGCTCTTTTTTCTATGTTTATTTTTACATACTTTTTACGCAGAGAAATTAAAGATGCATTTTTTAAGAGTGGTTTTCGTGGATGGAGGAATACTGAACGATACAGTATTGCGACAGATATTTCTGTCAACGGTAAATTGTGCAGGTGTATAAATTTAAGCCCAGGAGGCTGTGCTGTTTCATGGGCAGGATGCCCTCTTGGGGTTCAGATGCCTGTCAGCATTCGCTTTCAAATTCGAAAAAAAATATTTAATCTTCAAGGAAAAATTGCACGTATTTCTCCATCTGGAGAGATTGGAATTTCGTTTATCAATCTTGAAGGTTTAACAGAAAAATCACTTCGTGAACTTCTTATCGGAGTTGCATGAATTTTGTCAGGAATGACTTTAATTACAGAAATGTGTGGATAAATATTTTATTGATAGGGAGGGATTTATGAAATCTTTTTATAAAGGCAAATTAAAACTAATAACAGCCTGCATTATAATGCTGCCAGGTTTTTCATCGCTTGCTTCGCAGGAAAAGTATATCGGTTTTGGAGCAGGACTCCATTTTGATCTGGCAAGTCTCGGCGAGTCGACCAGTGTCGATGGGGTAAATTCTATTGTGGGGGTTCCCACACTTCAGGGGCATAGTGTCTCTGGCGGCTGTCCTGATGTTCAATGCCAGCGGGAAATTCCAGGTTATTTTCAGGAAATTGTCGTTCCTGATAATAAACTTAAAGCTCTGGAAAAATCCACAGCGGGTATTTTTAAAACTGAAGCGAAAGGACCCATGACAGGCCTTGTTCTCAGCGGTTTTTATGAATATGTGAAAGGAAGTTTCTTTTTCCGCGGCGGGATTGATTATACAGTAAAAATTATGGGAGGATACACTTCGTCATCCATTATAGGTTTTCAATGGTATGAATCAAAGTGGGATTATAAGTCCTTGTTTATTCCTCTGTATGTTGGTTTTAAAGCAAAAATGAATCACTCTTCCGTATATGCTGGAGGCGGAATCAATTATTTTTCCGGGGGCTGGAACCTTGAAGGAACCAACCTTGGCGATATTCCAACCTATGGTCTTGGATTGGGACTGGGATTGAGTACTGTGTATGATGCTGGAGGAAATGTTAAAGGCGGATCTGTTTATAAAGAACATTTAAAATTTAATAAAAAAGGCATGGGTTTTAATGCTGTCATTGGAATTGAAATCAATCTGAAGTCCGGAAATAAAACATTTTTTGAAATTGATCACAAGATTGCAGGGGGCCAGGCTACGGATCGAATGGAGAGTACGGCGGGGATCAGCGCTGTTGCTCCGTTTGCAGTTTATCCGCAGAATCTCTCTGGAACCATATTTAAATTCGGTTATAAATATTCTCTGACAAAATAAGGGCGAAAGAAAACGGCAGTGCTGTATGAAAAATGATCGGATGCATCAATACTGGCAACATGCCTGGCAGCCTTTTACGCAAATGAAACTGGCATCAGAACCGCCTGTTATTGAGCGCGGTGAAGGAATTTATTTGTATACATCCGATGGAACGGAGATCATTGATGCAGTCGGCTCCTGGTGGGTAAACATCCACGGTCATAGTAATGCAAGGATGAACCGTGCGATTGCAGATCAGCTGGGTAAGATAGAGCATGTTATTTATGCAGGATTTGCTCATGATAAAGCTCTGGAACTTTCAGAAAAACTTTCTGAGCTTACTTCGCATAATCTTCCCAGGGTCTTTTTTTCTGACAATGGTTCGACAGCTGTGGAAATTGCTCTTAAAATGGCATACCAGTACAATGTGAACGCAGGAAGAACAGAAAAAAAAGAATTCCTGGCTCTCGGCGGAGGTTATCACGGCGATACCATCGGCGCCATGTCGGTAGGAGCCCGTTCTGTATTTCATGAGGCTTTTTCGCCTCTTTTATTCCCCTGCCGTTATGCAGAATTTCCGGAAATCCCTTTTGAAAAGCAGGATACTATTGAATGTGAAGTGTTAATTGATCCGTATCTAAAAAAACTCGAGCAAATTTTTTCTGAACATGGAAAAAATCTGTGTGGATTTATTCTTGAGCCTGTCCTCCAGGGCGCAGGGGGAATGAACATTTATCCAGAATCTTATCTGCGTCATGCAAGAAAATTATGCGATCAGCATGATGTGTTTTTAATTGCAGATGAAGTGTTCACTGGAATTGGACGTACAGGAACCATGTTTGCATGCGAAAAGGCTGGAATATGGCCTGATCTGATGGCTCTCAGTAAAGGCCTGTCCGGAGGGTATCTTCCATTTGCGGCAACGCTTGCCACAGAAAAAATTTTTCAGGGTTTCAACAGTGACGATCGGCGCCATACTCTGTTTCACGGACATTCCATGACAGGAAGCGCACTTGGCTGCGCAGCTTCTCTTGAAAGTCTTGATATCATGAAAACCGAGAATCGTCTTGACGATGTGAAAAGAATTGAACAATTTCATAAGAACCGTCTGACGGATCTCAGGAATGGAAAGCTTTCTGAAAAAATCAAGGAAGTCCGATATACAGGTTCAGTTGGAATTGTTGAGTTTAATCTGGATCAGGAATATACAGGCGAATTTGGATGGGAATTTCAAAAAATTGCCGTAAAAAACGGCATACTCCTGCGAACTCTGGGTCCTGTTGTTTATATGACTCCCGCCTACATGATATCTGATGAAGAACTGGAACAGATCTATCGCTGCCTGGAAAATACGGCATCGGAACTTTTACTGTAGATCTGAATGTCCATTCCTGCATGTTTAAGCACGAATCTGAAATTTTTACAGCCGAAGATGAAAACCTCTCCGGCTGCATGTTTTTCAGTGCCTGTAGGATCCGGCTGTAATGAGAGCCGCGCCTGCGATTGCAACATCTTTGAGAAAACTCACAAGATGAGGGACTCTTGCTCCTTCATCAACCGCTGCAAGGACAGCCGGAAGATGAATCGTGACTGCAAAAATTGCAATCATTACGCCTGTCAGAAATGCAGCCATAGGCCCCAGTCGCTTATAGTCCGTAATAATCACAAGCCCGCCGACAACAAGCGCTACCCCGGTAATGTAAACCCAGAAAATTCCGAATGGAAGAGGAACCATGCCGGCCATCCCTTTCGCATTCAGGAAGTGAAACAGTCCGAAAATAATCAACGGAGCTGAGTAGAGAATTTTTCCAGTTAAACCGGAAAGTGTTCTGATTAAATTATCCATATCCTTACCTCCATAAAAATACTGATCAATGACTTTCTAAAAGTCCATGCTGGATTCCCAGTCCGAGTTTTCGCAGCAGAACTTCAAGCTGCTTTATTTCTCCGGGGGACAAAATTGACATTACCCTGGCGATGTCTTTTACATGGTCCGGAAAAATTTTATGAATAAAAGTGCGGCCTGTTGACGTAAGGCTGATGATGATTTCTCTTCTGTCGTCCCGGGAGCGGTTTCGGGATATATATTGTTTCTCAACAAGGTTGTTTACAACAGTAGTCATATTGCCTTCGCTTTTGAGAAGTTTTGTGCTGAGATCTTTCTGATTCATGGGGCCCAGATTGTAAAGAGCTTCCAGAACCGCAAACTGGCTGATGGGCAGATTCAGTCTGTCAAGGCGGATTCGCAGGGCTGCAAGAACAGAATTATAGGCACGCATCAGTTTAACAAATGTTTTCAGTGCCTGAATTTCCGCAGATGTGCCGTGAACTTTCATTCCCATAGGAATACTTTAACATTAAATGATCGGAACGGAAAGGAAATTTTTTAAAGTGTATATTTAAAGCAAATGATGCTCTGCGTCAAATTCCTTGATCAATCAGCACCTTTGGTTGTGCGGCGCAGCATCTTTCGGAAGTTCGAAACATGTGATGAAACTAACTGCCAGCAGCGTTTATGATTAAATAGGACTATTTCTTCATAGGGTAAATATTTTTTTCGGTAATGCGATCGTGGATATCGATGAAATTTAACTTGATTCGGCAAGTTCGGAATTTAATTCTGGCTTATGAGTTCCTCCTCTGAAATCTCAGAGAAAAAATTTCTGGAAAAATTTATGAAGGAAAGCTTCAGCGAAGAAGATGCTCGTTTGCTTCTTTCATCTGAAGTGCCTCTGGATGAAGTTTTAAATACTGCAGAATATTTTCGAAAAAAATATTTTGAAAATTATGTTCAGATCCATGTCATCAATAACATTAAAAATGGATACTGTCAGGAAGACTGCGGTTACTGCGCTCAAAGGAAAGGTGCAGGAGAAAACGAAATCATTAAATACTATACAAAATCCGAAGATGAAATTCTTAAAGAAGCGGAGTCTGCCTATAAATCCGGCGCTTTTCGTTACTGTCTTGTTACATCCGGCAGAGGCCCCGGTGAAAAGCATATTCATCAGTATGCGGATCTCATTCAAAAAATTAAATCCCTCTATCCTATGGAAATCTGTCTTTCGGCAGGACTTCTTACAGATCCGGACCATGCAAAACTCCTGGCCGAAGCAGGATTGAACCGCTACAATCATAATATCAATTCTTCCGAAAACCATTACGGTGAAATCTGTACAAGCCATGATTTTCAGGACCGTATCCGAACTCTTCAGAATATGTCACAGAACGGGGTGGGGCTCTGCAGCGGTGTGATTGCCGGTATGGGCGAAAGCGATGAAGACCTGGTCCGTATGGCATTCCAGCTCAAAAAACTCGGTTCTGCATCCATACCGGTGAATTTCTTTATTCCCGTTCCGGGCCATGCTGTGAAAAATATGAATTTCCTTACCCCTGAAAAATGCCTTCGGATTCTTTCTCTTTTTCGCCTTGTGAATCCTTCATCGGAAATCCGGATGGCTGCAGGTAGAGAATATTACCTGAAAGATAAGCAGCAGGACGGTCTGCGCGCTGCAAATTCTCTTTTTGTTTCAGGATATCTTAATGTGAAGGGCGACGATGCATACGAGACTGTTTGCATGATTCATCGTGCAGGCTATAAAATCGATACAAAATATTCTGAAATGCCGGAAATTAAAGACGGCGGAGAAGGACTGACTCTTTCCGATGTATTTCAT
>JAOUOA010000207.1 GCA_029880625.1 Spirochaetia bacterium | reverse complement strand
TCATTCATAACCTTCTTTATTGAATTATATAGGTTCTGATTCGGTAGAATATATGATTTTTTTAAGCTTTATTTTTTTGGATTTTCTTTGGAATTTTAAAATGAACTGGTTTGATTCCATAGTCTTCAAGTTTTCTGGAAAGTGTGTTTCTGTGAATTCCAAGCGCTGCAGCGGATTTTGCAACATTACCCCGGCATTGAGAAAGGGTCATTTTTATATATTCTTTTTCAATATCCTGGAGACTTTCTCCTTCAAAAACCTTAGGTATGTTGTCAGAATTTTCGAAATTGCCGTTGGTGGTGTTTTTATGATCTTTAACTTCATCGATAATCCTTGCAGGAAAATCTGAAATCGACAGAACACCTCCGGTGGAAAGAACGCACATTCTTTCAAGGCAGTTTTCAAGTTCCCTGATATTTCCAGGCCAGGGATAGGATTCAAAAATACTGTAGATATTTTGATCTTCGATTTTATAGAAGATACCGTTTCTTTTTTCAATCCTTTTTAGAAAAAAATCAATCAGAGGACGAATATCTTCGTGTCTTTCACGGAGAGGTGGGACAATGAAAGGAATAACATTCAATCTGAAGAAGAGATCCTTTCGAAAAAGTCCATGTTTCACATCAATTTCGAGATCCCGGTTGGTCGCTGCAATTACTCTTACATCAACGTCAATTTCGCGGTCAGATCCAAGGGGCTCAATTTTTTTTTCCTGCAGAACGCGGAGAAGTTTTACCTGCAGAGAAGGCGTAAGTTCTCCTACTTCATCAAGAAAAATTGTACCCTGAATTGCTTTAAGAAATCGTCCCGGCCGGGACCTTGTCGCTCCGGTAAACGCTCCTCTTGCAACGCCGAAAAGTTCTGATTCCAGAAGATTTTCAGGGATGCTTCCGCAGGAAACTGTAACAAAAGGGCCGTTTTTTCTTGGACTGCTTTCATGAATTCTTCGAGCAAGTCTGGATTTTCCGACTCCTGATTCGCCGAGAATCAAAACTGTTGTATCCGAATGAGCTACGCGAAGAGCTGTCTGGATTAATTTCTGCATATTTTGATTTTGAGTTTCCGGCGGCTTCTCTTTTCTTTCAATGATGTTCTTGAACAAAACGGGTTCGGCTTCTTCCCAGTCAGGAATATCGATGTAGCCCAGCTGAATCAGCTTTTCCTTCAGTTCCCTTACAGACTGGATTCTAAGCCCCAGAAGTTCTCTGAAGTCTTTTCTGGAAATGAAAGCATGGTCTCTCAGTATTTTTAATTCTGTTTCCAATTGTTTATTCCAGTCCGTACTGTTTCATTTTGTACCGAAATGTTCCCCGGGACATATTCACTGCAAGCGCTGCTGCGCTGATGTTTCCACTGTTAAAGTTCAAAGATTCTTCAATCAGTTCTTTTTCAAGAATTTTATAGTCTTCTTTCATTTTAGAAAGCAGCTCCAGTTTTCCCGAAAACGTATTTTCATAATTAAATATATGAATATGTTTTTCTTCTATAAGACTGTTTTCTGTCACGGTTGCTGCACGGAGAATTGAGTTTTCCAGCTCTCTGATATTTCCAGGCCATTCATAACAGATCAGTTTTTCTAAAGCATCATCTGAGATTTGAAAAGGTTCCCGGTTCA
This sequence comes from Spirochaetia bacterium, assembly GCA_029880625.1. GTDB lineage: Bacteria > Spirochaetota > Leptospiria > Leptospirales > Leptonemataceae > JAOUOA01. Next base: position 4,297 of record JAOUOA010000207.1, on the reverse strand, counting down.
GTTCCTGCGATGCAATCCATAAAAAATGTTCAATCAGAAAAGGGATATCTTCTTTGCGTTCTCTGAGAGGAGGAAGCTTTACTTCAAATGTATTGATTCTGTAAAAAAGATCTGCTCGAAAATTACTGTTTCTGACTTCATTTAAAAGATTTTTATTGGTTGCGAAAATAAATCTTGCATTGGTCCTGATGGATTTTTCCGAACCTATTTTTTCGTATTCTCCATCCTGAATCAGACGGAGGATTTTGACCTGACCGTAGGGAGACATTTCTCCGATTTCATCCATGAAAAGTGTGCCGTTTTTTGCTCTGCCGATAAATCCTTCTGTAGAATCTCCAGCCCCAGTATAGGCTCCTTTTTCATGCCCGAACAGTTCATTTTCCAGAAGTTCATGAGGAATGGCCGAACAGTTAAAGCTTACAAGGGGGCCTCTGGCCTGAGATAGACCATGGATTATTTTTACAATTTGTTCTTTTCCAGTTCCTGTTTCACCTGAAATGAGAATGGGGCTTTTATGAGAGGCATATTTTTCAATCTCTTCAAGAATGAAAGGCATTTTGCCGTTTTTGCTGTAAACAAAAGCGCTGGAAATATCATCTGAGAATTTTACTTCTTCGCCAGGTTTGTTGGTATTCAGAAGCTGCTTCAATTTATCTATCCAAATTAAAAAGAACTGAATGGGGTACTTTTTCTCCGGAAGCCTAATCATCTGGAGATTAAGATTTTAATACTTGCTAAACCGCACAAACCTGCTTCAGAGTGTTTTGCATTGAAATCTGTGAACAGGATAATATAACGTAATTTAATCTGGTCTGCATAAATGCAGAATCAGTAACGAATTTCAAATTCAGAGAAACTGGCTTCTACAGGCGATCGATCAACAGAATCAACCCTGCTCATTGTCGGCCCTTTTTTCAAGGCATTGTACAGACGGTCTATTTCAATATCAGGGCCTGATGCAACACATTCAACTGTACCATCACTGAGATTTTTTACAAATCCTTTCAGGCCGTTTTTTTTGGAATAATTGTAAACATACTGTCTGAAGCCCACTCCCTGAACCATTCCTGATATGCTGAATCTTTCTGTTTTCATGATTTATGAACTATTCTGGATGACGGCCCTACAGGGCAATATTATTTTTACATCGAAGCGGCGCACAAAAATGGTTTTACAAAGGATTTTATAGATCTGAAATCTATAGTACAAAAGATTCAGGAGACAAAATTTCTAAAAAATTTCTAAAATTCTTTGAAGGAATGGATTTTTATTTGTAGAATTTCGAAAATAATTATAGAATCATCAGAAAATTAAAGTATTTAATCGATATTTTCTTAAAAAAATTCTGATTTTGTGAATTTTCAGATTGCTTTTTTGGAAAGAATTCTTGTATAGAAAAAAGGAAAGCCTGACAGAAGCAGAAGAGATATATCCTTCTGCGAAAATTCAAAAACTGGACCGGGCAGAAATTTAAAGCAGACGTCCTTTCCAAACGGATTCAGATTATGCTTTTCCTTCCATATTAATATATGAACATGATAAAAAAAAATAAAAATCACATCTTATCTGTAAATTTGGATCATGTGGCAACCCTGCGTCAGCAGCGCCATACACTTTATCCGGATATTGTTACCGCTGCAGGGATCTGTGAGCAGGCCGGTGCAGATGGAATTACCCTTCATTTGCGTCAGGACCGGCGCCATATTCAGAACCGAGATGTCGAATTAATCCGGGAAATATCAATTCTCCCCCTGACGGTTGAGATGTCCTGTTCAAAAGAAATAACGGATCTAATGTGCAGAATCAGACCTGAAAAGGTAACTCTTGTACCTGAGAAACCTGAAGAACTGACAACAGAAGGCGGATTGAATCTGAAGGAAATGAAAGATACTGTAAAAAGACTCATGGAAGAAATGCAAAGTGAAGGCATTCATGTATGTTTGTTTCTTGAGCCGGAAATTACAGATATTGAACTTGCTGCTGAGCTGAAATGTGATGCAGTGGAAATTCATACAGGGACCTATGCACATAATTTTGATGCGAGAAATACATCCCGTACATTTGAAGAACTTGAAAGAATCCAAAAATCGGTAGAAACCGGAACTTCTGCTGGATTGATGATGAACGTGGGGCATGGACTGCATTACCAAAATGTAATCCCGGTTGCAGGGATTCCTTCCGTAACTGAATTTTCGATCGGTCATGGAATCATCAGCAGAGCTGTATTTACTGGATTGAAAGCAGCAGTCAGCGATATGGCGGAGATTATAAAACAGTAAATATGGAAACCATTCCTCTCTTAAATATTATCATTGATCGTGTCGGGAATATAAATGTATTTAATATTCTTCAGGGGAATTTTCCAGGACACGATACGCATCTGCAGTCGGAAATTGACGATGATATGATTGCTGAATTCCTTTCTGAAATTGAGCGCTTCAGCATTATTTCAAATAATGTTTCTGAAAAGTCCAGAAAAAACGTTAATGTGATTGAAAATTTACGCAGCGTAAGCGAAACATTTTTCTGTCAGTTTTTTCCGTCCTCTCTTCAGAAAAAATTGAGAAACTCTTCGCGGGCCTATATCTTTTTCCATGTGGACAGAAAACTCAGGAACATTCCCTGGGAGCTGCTGCATGACGGAACAGGATTTTTATCTGATAAATTCTTTATCGGGAAAAATATATCCGGAAACTGGCATGAATTCATTAAACCGGAAAAGGATAAACTGCGCCTTCTCATTGTTGCAGATCCTTCAGAAGATCTGGAATGGGCCAGACTGGAAGGCGAAAAAATTTTTGAATCTCTGAATTCTGAAGTAAGTTCCGATCGTCTGGATATCCAGCTCATGTCGGGAAAAAGGATTACCAAACTGAACCTTCTCAATGCTCTCAAGGATCGTGATATTGTTCATTATGCTGGACACATGATTCATGACGAAGATCCCCGGGAAAGCGGCTGGCTCCTTTCTGAAGGCAAGGTTCTTCGCGCAAGAGAAATTGAAAAAGCGGGACTGGAACCGGATCTTGTGTTTTCCAACAGCTGTTTCAGCTCGCCTGTCGGAGGGAATGCTCCGGATCAGAAAACGAATCTTCAGCTGAATGATATGGCATCTGCATTTCTGAGCGCAGGAATCAGCAATTATGTGGGATCAAACTGGAAGATCAAAGATGACGGAAGGGCCTATACCTTTGCACATGATTTTTACCGCGCCATTTTTGAAGAAAAGACAGTCGGGGAAGCCCTTTTTTATGCACGAATGAAGGCGCGTGAGAGAAATCATCCTTCCGATCTCACCTGGGGAAATTATGTTCTGCATGGAAATCCGATCGCACGAATCTACAGAAATGACATTCGTAAGTATTTTGACGCTTCAAGAAGTTCTCTCAATGTACAGAGAATCATTGAAACCTATCCTGTTCCTGTTGCAAGAGAATACAGACATTTCATGAATGTTTCTGAAAATACATTATCTTCATTTAAGAGTCTTTCCAGGCTCTTAAAATATACGATGCAGATTGTCGGTGCGGTTGTGTTCTCAAACTGCCGCCATCTTGGACTTCGCGAGTTCCTTCCCGTACCCGGAGCGCCCGTTCTTTTCTCACGATGGATTCTGGATGTTTTTGAATGCCTTGAACAGGTAAAAAGTCATCAGATGCAGTTCTCTATGGAGGGTCTGATGGAAGGCCTTTACATGCATAAAAGCGATATTGAAAAAATGCTTTTATGGAGAAACGATTTTATTAACGGCCGGATAAAAGAAGATCTTCTGGATTCCTATCGCGTAACATTTCAGTATCTTCTGGATAATATGCTTTCTACATTTTCTTTTCTCGGGAAAAATAATATTCTTTTTATTGATCCAGAAAAAAATATTTCTTACTCCTTCAGCGGTCAGGAAGTGGAAGAGCATTTTGCAATTCCGCCGGGTATTAAAAATAAAAAATTTGCGGATCTTATTGAAGCCAACAGGGGGCATTTATGCCTTCAGAACAGAGAAAAGCAGATCCTGATTCCTGTTGACGATTACATGTCTTTTGATCCAGAAACAAAAAATATGGTCCTGTTCAATCTTGAAGATGATCTTGAGGTCCCGGATGATCTGAAAACCCATTTTAATTAGTCTCCAATCCAATGATTTGATTTCGCTTTATTCGCCTTTTTATTTCACAGGACCTGTTTTGCAGAATCCATTTAAAAAATAAAGAATAGACCTCACGGCAAAGATAATAAATTTTGCAGAATTATGATCTGGAAGATTCATCCCGACAACCCTGAAAAAAGAATTGTCCAGAAA
>JAOUOA010000206.1 GCA_029880625.1 Spirochaetia bacterium | reverse complement strand
CCAGCTCCTTAAGGAAAAGGGCCTTATTGTAATTGAAGATTTCACGGGACTTGTCGGATCCGAAATTGAAGGCGAATTTTTCGGTACAAAAGGAAATATTGCCGTTTGCGGACTTTCTGAATTTGATTTGCTCACGACCGGAAACGGCGGTGTAATTGTCTGTACAGATCCCAAACTCCATGGAAAACTTCAATCCATGCGTTACGGCGGGAAACGCCAGGAAAATATGCCTTCATTCGACTACAGACTGGAAGATTTTCAAGCCGCGATGGGTCTGGATCAAATCTCGCGCCTGGGTGTGACTCTCGCCCGACGCAAAAAAATCGGGATTAAATATATTGAAACTCTTCGCATGACGAAGCATCTTACTTTTTTTAAAAACCCCGGTGTGGATGCATATCTGCGTTTTCCTGTTTTAATCAACAAAAACCATGAAGAAGTGGAGCGTTATTTTTCTTCTCTCCATATCGGAGTTACGCGATCGGTGGAAGCTCCGCTGCACCATTACATGGGTCATGCAAGACTGGAATACCCCAATGCAGAGAGAATTTTTCAAAAGACTGTGGCGATTCCTGTTTACCCTTCCCTGACAGCCAATAATGTGGAAAGAATCGCTTCCTCATTGAGAGGATTGATTTGATCTGAAATGAAAACTCGTATCATCATACGGCATTTCATTTTTTATAATCTGTCAGTCTGTGCATGCATCGGATTGCTGCAGCCCCTTTCCGCATCTCCTAAATATGCCGTTGCAGGAGATGCCAATGCCTCCGATGTTAAGGCAGCAAAAAGCAATCTGAAAACTCATTCCTTTCCGATAGAAGCAGCGCTGGGAGACGGCAGAACTATCAGCGGGAAGTTCCAATTTCAAGCACCTGATAAACTGACAATTCGCCACACTAAAAACGGCATTGATTATACAAAGGAAATCAAAGTCTCAGAATTTTCAGAAATTGAGTTTTTGAAGTGGAAAAGCAGTCATGTGAAAAAATCAAAAGAAGGCGAGGTTTACCGTTTTAATGTTACGGCAATTTCGCTGAAGCTAACAGACGGAAAATCATTCATACTTGAGAAAGATATGTTCCCGTTTTTTGACAGACTGGTGATTGAAAACAGCAATGGAATGGTTTCATTATTTTCCTTCTGGATTGACCTTTTGCGGCCGGACGGCACATGGTACACAGGCATGAGCGGCCCCGTTTCAGGGAATCGGGTCGTCTGTCATAAAGATGTAATTAAAAAAATTACATTTAATCATGAAACATCAAAAAATTAACTGCTTGAAATATTCTTCCTTCATTTTTATCTTTACAAAAACATTAAAAACCTGTCAGAATAATCAAAAATTCCAGCGTTTTTTAACCTGCTTCAATACAATGGTTTCTGGTAAACGTCTTTAGCATTAAAACAAATTTACGGAGATTAGAAGACTGATCTGTATGAAATTTGGATCATCAAGCCGCCTGAAATTAATGAAGAAGAAACCATTTACACAGGTTTAATAAACCGGTATGAATATTATCAATTTTCTAAAAAATCTGAAAATTAAAAGTCTTGGAACTCTTTTTATTTCAATTCTTTCCGGAATCAGCATCTTTATTGCCCTGGCCTCATATTACTCATTTCATAAACTCAATGAAATCATAGATTCATGGGAAAATTATGAAGAATTAAGTTCTCAAAAAATCTCCGGAATCAATACCATACAGAGGGAAATCGGATACGGAGGTATGATTCATGAATTTAAAAATTACATTCTTCGCGGAGAAGAAGACCGTTTTGATGCAGGCAATATAAAAATCGGCGGGGCCATTACTGCAATATATTATTATAAATCATTGGACCTTTCCCCCGAAGAATATGAAAACGCCGATACACTTCTTGCTTCCGTTCAGAAATACCGCAATGCTCTTATTACGGCACGAAATCTAAAGTCAGCAGGATGGCCTCCTGAAAAAATAGACAACATGATTCAGATCGATGATTCTAAAGCAATTCATGCGCTTCTCAGTCTTGAAACATCCTCCCGCACCAATCCAGACATAAACAGCAAACCCCGAACACTTGCAGATATTCGTAAAGCGCTGGGCTTTAACGGAATGATCCATAATTTTAAGAATTACATTCTTCGGAGGGATAAAAAATACCGTTCGCTGGCAATGATCAATATACTTGAGATTAAACTTCTGTTAAAGAAATACAATTCGTTTCATATCAACGAAGAAGAAAAGAAAGCCCTTGGGAGCATAAGGGAAACTGTTGAAAAATACGAAAGCAATCTCAATATTGCAGAAAAAATGCACAGAGAGAAGATCTCTGTAATTGCTGTTGACAGAGCAGTAAAAGTAGACGACAAACCGGCCCTCAATGGAATCGATATTCTCATGCGGGAGATTTCAAAAGATCTTTCCGCTGAATTTTCACTGATGGACTCGCTTCTTCTGAAAATTGCAAATTTATCTTTTGTAATGTTTCTGGCTCTTGGAATCACCATGTCCTTGTTAATTTTGGGAGTTTACCTTTTCTTTCATAAAATCATTATCGACCCAATCGAAACGATTACGGATAAAATGCAGATCATCGCTTCCGGCCATCTCGATGAAAACATTGATTTTACAGAATACAACAATGAAATCGGGAAGATGGCAAGATCCATTGAGATTTTCCGCGAAATCTCAAAAGACAGCTTTAAAGAAAAAATATATATTGCGAACATCCTGAACAGCGCATCAGAAGCGATCATAACCATCAACAAGAAAGGCGAAATTGAAACATTCAACAGAGCAGGAGAAAATATTTTTGGATGGTCCCAAAGAGAAATTTTTGGAAAAAATGTAAGCTGTCTGATGCCGGAACCTTACAGAGGAGAACACGATCAATACCTTCAGAATTATTTAAATACAAAAATACCTAAAATCATAGGGATTCGCCGAGAAGCAATGGGACAGAGAAAAGACGGGACGACATTCCCCATTGATCTGGCCGTATCGGAAATGACGGTTGATCAAGAAATTAAATTTATAGGAATCATCCGCAATACTGAAAACCTGAAGAATTTTGAGAATGAACTACTTCAGGCAAAAGAAGCAGCTGAATCCGCAAACAGGGCAAAAACAGAATTTCTATCTTCCATGAGCCACGAACTCCGCACTCCTCTTCATGCAGTCATCGGATTTTCTCAGCTGATGCTTATGGACTATGAAGACGACTCATGGATGCAGAAAAAATCAGAATCAGAACTATCACTGAATGACATCATCAATGCAGGGAATCATTTGCTGGATCTCATCAATGATATCCTTGATCTTTCCAAAATTGAATCAGGGGAAACCAGACTGTCTATTGAGCCTTATTCTTTAACAGAACTGATCAATAATGTTAGGCAGATTGCAAATGTAACTGCAGCAAATTATAAAATATCCTTTGCCGTCCAAACACCTGATGATTCCGATCATCTTTTCGTTCTTTGCGACAGAACAAGGTTCAGTCAGATCATGCTGAATCTGATTTCAAATGCAGTAAAATACAATACAGAAAACGGCCGGGTGGATTTTAAAATTACAAAACTCAGTAATGAGCTACTGCGTTTTACTGTCGCAGATACAGGACATGGAATCCCGGAGGATCAGCAGGATAAGCTGTTTTTACCTTTTGAACGGCTCGGCAGAGAACATGGTGAAATTGAAGGAACAGGAATCGGCCTTATCATTACAAAAAAACTTGTCGAGATGATGCAGGGTTCCATTGATTTTAAATCTGCGAAAGGAAAAGGATCTGAATTCTGGGTGGATCTTTTTTTTAAAGAAGAAAACAACAGACAGGAAGAAAAAAGTCAAATTCAGGGAACCTTGCAAAACAAGGATTCTTTATCCATTAAAAAAATTCTTTACATTGAAGATGACAATGCAAACATTAAGATTCTGGAAAGGCTTTTTTCTAAATATCCTGAAATTGAATTTATGTTTTCGCATTCAGCGGAAGAAGGAATCCCCATTGCTGAATCCAATCAACCAGATATTATTCTCATGGATATGAACCTTCCAGGAATCAACGGAATGGAAGCATTTAAAAAATTAAAAAAGAGCAGCAAAACTTCAGAAATTCCAGTCATTGCAGTAAGCGCCAATGCGCTGGATGAAACCATCGACATAGCATTAAAAGAAGGTTTTAATTCATATATTACAAAACCTTTTCATATTCAAACTCTGGTGGACAGTATTTTCTCCGGAATTAAAAAATAAGGGTCAGCAGTGAAAGAAAAAGATTCCCATCATTCACACTCACATTCCCATCATCACCATCACGGATCTGCATCCAATATTAAAATCGCATTTTTTCTGAATCTGAGCTTCACAGTCATTGAGCTTGCAGGCGGATATTTGACCAACAGCGTTGCAATTGTATCCGATGCTCTTCATGATCTGGGCGATTCCTTTTCTCTGGGTCTTGCCTGGTTTCTTGAAAAATATTCCAATAAAAAACGCACCGATTATTTTTCTTACGGCTATAAAAGGTTTTCTCTTCTGGGGGCATTTCTGAATGCAGTCATTCTTCTAATCGGCTCGCTGTTTATTCTGATGGAAGCTGTTCCCCGGATTCTGAAACCGGAACAATCTTATGCAGAAGGGATGCTTGCTCTTGCTGTTCTTGGGATTGCAGTAAACGGCTTCGCAGTCTGGAAAACTGCAAAAGGGAAATCCATGAACGAAAAAGTGATTTCTCTTCATCTACTGGAAGATGTTCTGGGATGGATCGCAGTTTTTGTCGTCAGTATTATCATGATGTTCAGCGGCCTGAATATACTGGACCCCATTCTTTCGCTTTTGATCACTCTTTATATTTTATGGGGAGTCGTTAAAAACTTAAAAGAAACCCTGCTATTATTTTTGCAGGCAGCTCCGAAACATCTGGATATCAGCACCGTTGAAAAAGAATTAAGAAATCATAAACAGGTCATCGATATCCACGATACGCATATCTGGTCTCTGGACGGAGAACACAATATTTTCAGCACCCATCTGATCATCGGGAAAACATCCGGCAAAAAAGATATTGAAAATATCAAATGCGATATTAAAGAAATCCTGAAAAACATGGGCATCAGCCATTCCACGCTGGAAATTGAATTTGAAGATGAAAACTGCGAAGCTTACTGCAGGTAGGATCTGGATCATTTCGGCAAATCGATTATCAATTTTTTATAAAAGCCCTCTGCAGCGGGAAAATTCCTTTTGACCGTAAAGACTGTATTTAAAAAATACAGCATGTTTATTTTTCACCTGCTTACAAAAATAGTTCCCGATTCCTATCTATCAGCTCAATTTAAAAAACCCACCGGCCTTTTTGGAAAGCATATCATAGGAAATCTTATGGATATAGGAAATGCTGAACTCCACAATTTTACCCTCGAACAGATGGATCTGCAGCCAGGCCAGTCCGTTCTGGAAATCGGCTTCGGCACGGGAAACATCATGAGAAAAATCCACAAAACAACAGATGGTTTTACTGCAGGAATTGATTTTTCAGAAGATATGGTAAAGACTGCTTTAAAAAATAATCAGGATTTAATGAAAAAAGAAACTTTTGAAATCCGTAAAGCGGACATTTCAAAAATTCCCTATAAAGATGAATCCTTTGACAGTGTCTACACGGCCAATACCGTATATTTCTGGCCCGATCCTGTTAAAAATGCAAAAGAAATCATGCGCGTCATAAAAAAGAAGGGAAGCCTGTACATTGGCTTTCGCCTGAAAGAAGAAATGGATACAATGTCCCTGACAGATACCAATTTTACAAAATATTCAGAAGAAGACCTGCGGAAACTTTTTTCCGATGCCGGCTTTACAAATTATAAAATGGTTTCAAAAGAGGGAAACGGTCCCTTCCCTTCTCACACGGCCGTGATTACAAAGGATTGAGCGCAT
>JAOUOA010000205.1 GCA_029880625.1 Spirochaetia bacterium | reverse complement strand
TTTTTCGCGGATTCGTTGAACAGAAAGCCGGGCCTGCTAAATCGCGAACCGTATATTCTCCTTGCTCCTGTTGAGTTAAGAATACCAGGGGAATTTTACGTCCCTCCGGAGTAAGGGCGGCGAACTTACCGGGGCCGTTTTTTTTCAGTTTATATTCCGTAACGCCGCTCAGCAGTTCCTTTTCGCAACGAACGAATTTATTTTCCCACAAATCAAACGCGCAAAGGCCCTGGGGCGTGAACACAAGGAAGTAGCGGCCTTCCCGGCCGGCGAGCCGGTAGTCGCTCGCGCCGAAATTTACAAAAGTTTTAAGCGATTGACGCTTGCCTCCAGGTTCACTGAGCAGCATGGACGTTCGGGTCCACATTGTTGCGCCGGTTTTTCCTTTTCCGACATGGGTCAGGTAAAACGACAGACGTTGTTGATTGTCTTTGCTGATTAAATAAACCGCCCGGCGTTTGCCCAGGGAAGTCGGGGTCAGGGGCGATAAAAAAATCGAAAATGACAACGCGGCAAACAGAAATATTAGAAAGGAGCCGAAAAAAACCGGGAAATGCAGGCTGGACGGCAGACGGAGGGAGAATTTTTGCATCAGGCGCGATTTGCGCAGTCGGGGCAGAATCCAGATCAGGAAAACCGCGAGAATACCGAAAAATTGGACGAAAAATATCAGCAAGGAATAAAAGCTGTTGGCGAATTCGTTTCCGTAGATCATATTATTATTCTTATTCCAGGAAAGTACCCCGCATTTCATAAAGCCCGAACCGAAACCAGCACTTAAAAAATCAGAGAATTTGCTTTCCTGAAAACCCCTTACAAGAAATAATACCCGTTATCAGTTGTTACGGGTGATTCCGGTGCTGAAAAATGCCCCTTAAATTTTTCCAACGGCTCAAGAGCATATTGATCCCTGGAACACGAATGTGCAAGTAAAAAAATTGATAAGTGATGAGTCATCTGGAAACCGGGGTTATTCTTATGGACCGTGCACGGGCCTGAAATAACCCTTCCGAAGCATGAAATTCCTTCGAATGTTGCGGAAGACCTTCCTGGCTTGAAATGAATAGAAGACCTAGAAGATCATCTCCTTTCCGCAGTCAGGACAGAGCTCGGGCCTTTTATCAAAGCTGTTTTCTATTCCGTCAGCCTATAAACTTGAATATCTGTTTATCTCCGTCCGGTTCTTTCTATATGTGCTTGCATACAAACCGTACTACCGTATGCTTTTCCGGTGGGAATCCGGCAGATAAAAAAGCATGCGGGCCATGAACTCGTATAGATCCATCTTCATAATTGAATAATGCTTTTTTCTTCTTCCGGGGTTATGATTTTACGCTTTCTTAAATATTTCAATATGGTTTCGCGCCAGTGAATGCGAAATTTTCCATATGCAATAAACTTCCTTTCGGTATATTCTCCGGTTTATTTTTCAGGCCTTTCATTTATTATTCAGAATTCAAGATGTTTTTCATATATTCTCCTTAAGATTTATTTTTACTTCAATTTTTACAAATTAAATTTTTCCCTAAATATTTTCCTGTAACGCAAAACAGCCATACTCGTTCTTTTCCCATTTCAGCACAACGTACATTTTTTTGTTCTTATATGTTTTGTTATTGATTTTTCCGGAAAATAAGATTTCATAAAATGTTAATGTAAGACGAATATCTTCGGAATCAAAACCATAAATATATCTTCCACTTTGAGAATTTTTCTCAGGTGTTACACCAACATTAACCGAGCGGTAAGCTCCGTTTACTTTTCTTTGTACTGTAAATTGTATTTCCTTTCCTTTGTTGTCTTGTAGTTTTCTTGTAAACTCATTGCCATTTTTTATTTGCTGACCATTTATTGCATAAATCTGATCTTTCACCAGCAACTTTCCGTAAGAAGCTTTTCCTTTGGCAACACTCTTGACGATGACACCAATACCCTGTCTTTGGTTTTTTCGGTCCAGGATCGGTCGGTTGTTCACAAATGAAAGGTCATCCAATCGACCTTTCACATTGGATGTTATCAGATAATTTCTAACTGCCAGGGCTGCTTTTTCGTTGGTCATGTCTCTTTGTTTGTCAAGCAAGGCCAGGACACTCGTAGAGCTGGAATCGTTTCCTCTGAAGACTTTTATATGACGAATCCATTTTGCTTTATTGCTGTCTTTCACAAAGTAGACCTTTATATCCGCTAAATGCTTACTGTTCACAAACTTGATCCACTGACCCTCACGAGCCGAGTCAGTAAAATACCACCAGGTATGGTCATCTCCGGCTTCTCTTGAATTCTTTGCCTTATATACCATAATATCTGCTTCGGATGGTTTTTTTGTTTCATAAACTTTAACAGAGTTTTCCTTACCGGTAACATATACAGTTATGGCTGATAATTTATTTCCTGAAATAAATATTACCATAGCTGAAATCAATATTTTTGTTTTTAGATTCATTTTGTTCTCCTGAATTTTTTCCTGGAAGGCAAAATAGTCACAGATGACTTTTAATTAATCTATAATTAAGATCAAACTTTCCTTTAGCTAACAACTTGGCTTTATCATCTACTGTGACAATTTTAACTTTTATATCTTTATATCATTTGATCCAGAAAAGTTCTCCGTATTCATATAATAAAAACGAATTCAGAACCATCTCCTGAACCGATATAAAGAATATTTTCGAAAGGCAAAATCTCTATTCCCTGCCGAAATACCCCTAATATCTTACCGGATGCTGATGCCGCCTGCAGACATGCTTTCAAGTCAACTGATGGCAGTATTGAGTTTCATATGTGATACAAATCGAGATCTGCAAAATCCAGCAATTTTTCGAACTATATCATATATGTAAGATCCTGTCTTACTACTTTATAAAAAAGCAGTAAGAGTTTATAAAATGATACTGTTTATACTAAATAAAAAAGGATAAATAAATCAGACTTGTAAGGAAATAATTTTTTTTTACTATTTATTTCTTGCAATTTTCTTCTTTATTTTAAACAATATATCTAATTACCCATATCATAGTATTGTATCGAACAAACAATATAGATAAATTCTCTAAACATGTGGAGTTTGTATTTTTTTTAAAAACAATTTAATAAAAGTGGTTTTCTTATTATTTTTGCATTTGTTCTAATTTTTTCATGTGGTCCCTCTGAAACAGAGAAAACAGAACTGCATAAAAACGATACTTTTTATGACCCCGAAAAGGAAATATTATATTTACCGGACAGTGTGCAGGATGATATCAGCCCTCGGGATTTCGAAGCAGTGGGAAATGAAAATCATGAAATTCAACCGCACTTGCAGGATTATCTTGTAGAGTCTTTAGATAACTCCGAAGAGATTAAAAATCGTCTAGAATTAAAATGTCTGATTGAAAATTTCAATCCTGCAGAATACGGTGCATGTACTATGGAGCTGGGCTATGTTTTTAATGGAATGTTCTTTAAGGAAGTTCGAGACTGCAGCTGCAAATTGACTGCAGTAAGTTTTTTAATACAGAGCAGGAGTGTTTGAGAAGTTGTCTGGAATAACAGGAGTTTCTTTAGATAGTTATTTATAAGGAGTGCAAATGGCGTTTTCTCAAGAATGGAATAGCGAAGGAGTGTATGTAAATTTTTTTGGTCAGCTTACGTCAATAGACCTGATTGAATCAAATAGCAAATTGGTTGGCAGACCAGAATATGATTCAATCAGATATGCAATTGTTGATTTTACAAACATTTCTGAAATAATGATTAATAATAATGATATCGATATTGCGACTTCATTCGCCATGAATATTGATTCCTACAACAACAAAATCAAAGTAGCTTTTGTTGCTGATATCAAAGATCTACAACACCTGATCGAAAAATATATTGAAAAGACTTTAATTCTAATGCCGCAGGCACAACAAAAATTATTTGAGAGCTTATCAGAGGCACAAACCTGGGTCGACTCCTGATCAGCGCTTCAATTAATGTTTCTACTTTAGATTCGCAATTTTCTGAATTATTTTTTATTCTAGGAATATTTTCACCTCAATTTCCAGAGAATACGGCCTTCCAGAAGCAAGATGAAATTATCGGATTTGAGGAAATTGAAAACAGGTATTTTCGCATTCAATTATATTCATCAGTCATAGGCATTGTTGACGGTTATTCAGGAAGAGTTCTGCCCGGAGCTGCCCTGAAAAGGTCTGGACGAAGAGGTTTATAAAATGGGAGCAAAAAAAGACTTTATAACTTAAATTTTCTGTTTACAAGCTTATATACCTGATCAACTTCAACGCCGATTTTTCTTCATCCAATCTTTCGGAGAAAGACCTTCTATTTTTTTAAAAGCACGATAGAAAACAGACGGTGTGCTGTAACCCACAGCATACGACAGATCAATTATTTTGAAATCAGGATCATTCTGCAATATACTTTTTGCCTCAGCAACACGCACGTCATTCATAAATTCAAAAAAGCTTTTGCCCATATACTGATTTAAATAATTTGAAAGCTGATGAACGGTCAGTCCTAAATACCCGGCCAGTTCTGAGCTTGTGAGGGTGTCATCTTTAAATATTTTATCATCTTTCATTAAATGATCCAATTTCCGTTCAATTTCTGAAATATCCCGGCCTTCGAAATATCGGTTCAACGCTCTTTCGATAGAAAAGGTTTTGGAATCAAAATAAGTTATGCCGTATTTAAAAATAAATGGAAATACCTGAAGAAAAACATATAGAATAAAAGCGCTAAAATAGAGAAAAGCATGCTCAAATTCAGAAATATTAAAGTGAAGTTTGGCAGACAGCATAATTCGAAAATATATAATGAAAGTAATAAAAATCAGAAAATAAAGAAACCATATCCCGAGGACAAGTTTCTTTTGATATTTCTGAAGAGCATTTCGCCATAGCATTTTATTTCTTATTAAAAAATACAGATAAATATAAACTGCCACCATAACAATAAAATGCAGATAATAACTTACAGGATTCAGTAAATATACCGTCTCTTCACTGTCGTATAAAATCTGCAGAGCGGTTTGTTTTTCATTGAAATTTAAATATAAATCTAAGAGATAAAAACAGAACTGCAGGAGCGGATAAGAATAGAAAAGCCAGTAAATCCTTTTCCATTTGAAATGGCTGTCCAGAAATGTTCTGACTACAAAAAGAACTGAAATTGCCAGTAATGATGCAATGGGAAAATCCAGACCCAGCAGACCAGTAACCTGAATCATGTGTCTGGATATAAATAATCCATCATACAGAGAAAATAGACCAAATGAAAGTAAATTCAGGCCTAAAGAGATACCTCGAATATCATTTTTTCGCCAGATATAAATCAAAGAATTCAAAAGAAATAGAATTCCAATTACATATAATACTCCGGCATAAATCATTTTTTTCTCAGTGTTAAATATTAAATTTGGTATTCATAATGTATAATATTAAAAAACTCGGACTCCATGTGAATTCTTAAAATACAATTAAAAAGAGTAATTTAACGAGTGATTTATATTGACATCTGAAATCAAGAAAAAAATGATTCGTTATATTTCAATATAATATTATATAATAAATAAACATAAATGACGACTTAAAACCTCTCCAGTATTTTTATAAATCAAAACAGATTCTCCACTATGAAATACTTTATCCTGTCATTATTCAGATCCGCAGCCGCAATTTTCTTTTTTGTTTTAATGGGATCTTTATTTATTTCGGTTCCCTATAACGATACAGGCGTTTTAACGCTTACAAAAAAAGAAAGTGTATATCTTTATTCCTTTATATTGTATCTTCCTGTATCGCTTGTTTTTTTTATTCACGATTTACTCAGGAACAAAAAGCCTCTTCATGCTTTTTTCATATTGGTGATTAATATCGTTTTTGTTTTTTTCTGTTTTGTCATCACAGGATATTTCCTATTTATAGCATAATGCGCCTTTTGA